>JAUVKO010000096.1 GCA_030596225.1 Fidelibacterota bacterium | reverse complement strand
CCGGCTCAGATAGCACCTAGGGATTTCAAATGCATTCCTCACTTGACACTCAAGTAGTTGTGCATTAGCATTAATGGTATATATTTTGAGTTGATTCCATGTGAAATCATAAGTTGTATCCGTACATATCGGATTATGGTATCGGATACTTGGAGATTAATAAATTAGACTTAGGAGTAATAATGAATGAATTGAATCTTACTGCGAATCTTATTCTGCGTAAACATAAGGAGCAGAGTGCTTTACCTGTTCGAGAACGGGACTGGGAAAAGATCGAAGATATGGTGAGCAACATTAACCAGGTGAAAACCACTTTTCAGATTATGGCTTCGCTGGTATTTGGAGTATCATTTTCAATTGTAACACTCTTACTGCTGCTATTGGTTGGGAATGCTGAAATTAGCTCAGTTAACTTGATCAGTGGCAACTTTGTTATTTCAGCTATTGTGGGAATCGCCATAGCACTATTTATTTTTGCCAGACAGCAGAGAGCCAATGTTATGCGTGCTGTTGATCGTGTACTCAACGAGATGGATCTGGTTCAAAAAGAGTTCAATCCTGTGAATATGGCCACTCAGGTAACAGAAGAGGTTGAAGAAAACAGCACGTCAGTAGCTGATCAATTCCTGAAATAGAGATTGAGGCAAGTCCTTTATTTTATTAGAAAAGAATGTATAAAAAGCTGCTAAATCTGCTTGCCAGCACATAGGCAGGCAGTTACTTTCGCACGCTTTTTCGCATCGTAAGGTGCTGAAAGAACAATTGACGTTTTCTGGATGTGAATTGTGCTTACTGCAGAGTTGAATATTTGCGCTGCAACTTTGTGGAAGATTTTTAAAAATAGGGTGATTAGCTTCCGGCTTCGTCTTGCGGACTACGCCGGGACAAGTCCGTCTACGTCTAGCGACTACGCCGTGACAAGTCCGGCTTCGTTTGGCAACTACGCCGTGACAAGCAGGTGGTTAAAAACCTGCCATTATTGTGAAGAACTTGCCGGTAACGGCAGTTTATTGAAAGATGGATGGAGAATCAATGAATGAAGTCATTTATCATTTACAATTCACCATTCATAATTAAAAAGTGGGGTGATTAGCTCAGGTGGTTAGAGTACTTGCTTGACATGCAAGGAGTCACTGGTTCGAGTCCAGTATCGCCCACAGAAGAATGAACGCGAATGGGAATATACAGATCACATACCCAGATGGCCGAATGGAAGAAAAGCCGTCTGGTATTCGTGCATTCGAAATTGCCCGGGAAATAAGTCCCCAATTTGAAAAGCAGCTGATTGCAGCGCGTGTCAATGAACGTGTTGTGGATCTGGCAACTGAGCTAATTGAGGATTCATCTATTGTCTTTATTAAGGCAATGGATCCTGAAGCACACGAGATTTTGCTCCATAGTACTTCTCACATTATGGCTCAGGCAGTGAAACGTCTATATCCTGAGGTGAAGGTTACCATCGGTCCATCTATTGAAAATGGATTTTACTACGATTTTGATATCGAGAAACCGTTTAATGATGATCAACTAATAGCCATTGAGGCTGAAATGCAGAAGATCATCAATGAGGACCTGCCGGTTAAGCGTCTGGAGCTATCACGTGAAGAAGCGATCACCCGTTTTCAGGAGATGAATGAGACTTACAAAGTTGAGATTATTTCTGAACTTCCTGAAGGAGAGGTGATCTCTGTTTATGAGCAGGGTGAATTTATTGATCTTTGTCGCGGTCCCCATATTCCAAGTACAAAACGCGCCGGTGCGTTTAAACTTTTGAGTGTGGCAGGGGCTTACTGGCGTGGTGATGAGAATAATCAGATGCTTTCCCGTATTTACGGGACTGCATTTCATGATAAGAAATCTCTAAAAAAATATCTTTTCCTTCTGGAAGAAGCTAAAAAGAGAGATCATCGTCGTCTCGGGAAAGAACTTGGATGGTTCAGTTTTCACGATGATGCACCTGCAAATGCCTTTTTCCATGCTAAAGGAACCACTATCTATAATGGTATCCTGGATTATGTGCGGGAGTCCAATACTCAACATCATTATGAAGAGGTGAATACACCGCTCATTATGAGTGCTGAGATGTGGAAGCAATCGGGTCATTATGATAATTATCGTGAAAATATGTATTTCACTAAAATTGATGATCGTGATTTTGCCGTGAAACCTATGAATTGTCCTGGTCACACATTGGTTTATAGTGCTGTCCCACGCTCTTATCGGGATCTGCCCATCAAAATGAGTGAATTTGGCAGGGTCCATCGTCATGAAAAAAGTGGTGTGACCCATGGTCTGTTTCGGGTTAGAACCTTCATTCAGGACGATGCCCATGTTTTTTGCACTGAGAACCAGATTCAAGCCGAGGTAGATGATATTTTAGATCAGGTCTATGAGGTCTATTCTGTTTTTGGGTTTGATAATATCCATGTGGAACTCAGCACCAAACCTGAGAAATCAATTGGATCTCAGGAAGTCTGGGATAAAGCGGAAAGTGCGCTGGAGAGTGTTCTTAAAGCTAGAGGTATCGATTATCAACTCAATCCAGGTGATGGAGCTTTCTATGGCCCTAAGATTGACTTTCATATAAAAGATTCGCTAAATAGAAGTTGGCAATGTGGCACCGTCCAACTGGACTTCTCTATGCCTGAGCGATTTGGATTGACCTATACCGGTGAAGATGGTCAGGATCATCAACCAGTCATGATCCATCGTGCTGTCGTGGGCAGCTTGGAAAGATTTTTGGGTATTCTGATCGAGCATTATGCTGCCAGAATGCCGGTCTGGTTGGCTCCCATCCAGGTGAAGGTTATCCCAATTGCTGATCGTCATGAAGATTATGCACGATCAATAGTAAATACAATGAGGGCTGCCGGAATTCGTGTGGATGCCAATTGGAAAAATGATAAAATTGGTCAAAAGATCAGGCAAGCTGAGTTGGAAAAGGTACCCTACATGTTTATACTCGGCGATCGTGAAGTTGACGAGAAAAAAGTTAGTGTTCGTCGTCATGGTACCGGAGACATCGGTAGTTTTGACCTTGCTGAAGTGAGCGAACAGATTTTAAGTGAAATAAGGGAGAGAGCAGATCAAAAAATATAAAGTTTATGCTAAGGAAGAAGAACTCCGAACTAATGATGAAATCGATGCACCCGAGGTCCTCCTCGTAGATGAGAATGGCGAACAGGTGGGAGTAATACCCATTCAAGAAGCCCTGGTGCGATCTGAAAAAGCTGAACTTGATCTGGTTGAAGTTGCCCCTAATGCTAAACCACCAGTCTGCAAACTGATAGACTACAGCAAGTTTAAATACGAGAGGGCTAAGAAAGCCAAAGAAGCGAAGAAAAAACAAAAAATCATTCAGAATAAAGAAGTGCGGTTCAGGCCTAATATCGAAGACCACGATCTTAAGACCAAGGTTAACAAAGCACGAGAATTCCTGGATGCTGGAGATAGAGTGAAATTAACGATCATGTTTAGGGGCCGTGAAATGGCCTATCTTGATCGTGGCCCAATCCTTATGACTAAGATCATGAGTTTTTTGGGAGAAGATATACAAATGGAACATACGCCGACCATGGAAGGCAGATTCCTGACAACTGTGGTCACCTTGAAAAAGGGAGGTAACTAAACGTGCCCAAAATGAAATCAAATCGTGCTGCAAAAAAGCGCTTCAAACTAACCGGTAAAGGTAAAGTGAAGCGAAATAAAGCTTTTACCAGTCACATGCAGAACAACAAATCACAGAAGCAGAAAAGAAAACTTCGTAAATCCGGTCTTTTGACAGGTGGCGATGCTGCTAAAGTGAAAAAAGCAATATCCGCTTAATTATTAGGAGCTATTAATGCCAAAATCAAGCAGTTCCGTCGCTCGTAAAAGACGGCACAAAAAATATCTAAAGGCAGCCAAGGGTTATTATGGTGCCCGCTCTCGCCTGTACAAGACAGCTCGCGAGACGGTTGAACGTGCCTGGGTTTATGCCTATAGGGATCGCAAAGACCGTAAACGTCAATTCCGTCGTTTGTGGATAGCCAGGATCAACGCTGCTGCTCGTTTGAACGGGCTGAGTTATTCTAAATTGATGAATGGTTTAAAAAGAAATAGTATTGACCTCAATCGCAAAATGTTGGCCGAGATCGCTGTAACAGATCCTGCCGGTTTTACATCGATTGTAGCAAAAGCTAAATAAACCACCGTTAGGATCGCGTATGTCGCTTTTTCAAAAAGCTGACGAATTACGCTCAGAATTCAAGCAAGCGTTGGCATCGAGTCCAGCGCTTTCTGATTTAGAGCGGATCAAGCAACAATATTTGGGACGCAAGGGTGTTCTCAACGACCTCTTTAAGCAGATCAAAGATGTTGAACCTGCCCGTAAAGGTGAGTTTGGCAATTTGGTCAATAAGTTGAAGCAGGAAGTTCAAGAGACTATTGATGCACTGCTATCAGGTCCAAGATCTGGAGCTGATGTATCATCCGGATTAGATGCAAGTCTCCCCGGTGTTGCATATCAGCGTGGAAATATCCATCCCCTTGAGCAAACATTGAGAGATATAAAATCCATCTTTCACCGCTTGGGCTTTTCTGTGACCGAAGGACCGGAGATCGAGACCCAATGGCATAATTTTGATGCTCTTAATTTCCCACCGGAACATCCTGCTCGTGATATGCAGGATACCTTCTTTCTTGAGAATGGTTCCGTATTAAGGACGCACACTTCTCCGGTGCAGATTCGCTTGATGCTGGAGGATCAGCCCCCAATTAGATCCATTATGCCTGGACGTGTTTATCGCAATGAAGCCATCGACGCAGGGCATTATTGTCTGTTTCACCAGGTTGAGGGTCTCTATGTTGATGAGCATGTGACCCATGGTGAGCTTAAGGCAACTCTTGAGTTGTTCTGCCATGAATATTTTGGTGAGGACGTTAAATTGCGTTTCCGCCCCAGCTTCTTTCCCTTTACAGAACCAAGTAACGAGGTTGACGTATCCTGCTTTCTGTGTGGTGGGAAAGGCTGTCGTGTCTGCAAACAGACCGGCTGGCTGGAAATCATGGGTTGTGGAATGGTAGATCCAAATGTCTTCCAATCAGTCGGCTATGATTCTGAAAAATATACAGGATATGCCTTTGGGATGGGTATTGAAAGAATTGCCATGCTCAAGTATGGTATTAACGATATTCGCCTTTTTTTTGAGAATGATGTTCGCTTTTTAAAACAATTTTAGCTGAAGTACATAAGAAAAGTGCATGCAACTATACAAGATGACACAGCCATATTCGTCATCCCGAGCGGAGTAGAGAGATATGAAATCTATTTTAGATTGGACTGGCATCGGTCATCGCACTTCGTCTCTCGACTCCGCTCGAGATGACGTGCTTCATGCACTCGCGATGACTATTATAGGGTAAATAAAATGAATATTTCCTACAATTGGCTTAAACAGTATCTCGATTTTGACCTAAGTCCACTTGAAGTTGCTGAAAAGCTGACAGCAGCCGGTCTTGAGGCAAATATTGTGGAACAGTTTCCTGATTTCTTTAGATCGATCAAGGTAGGCTATGTCATTTCAAGAGAAAAACATCCTGATGCTGATAAGTTAAGTGTTTGTACAGTCGATATTGGGAGTGGGGAACCACAGCAGATCATTTGTGGAGCACCCAATATTGCCGCTGGACAGAAAGTTCCTGTCGCAACCATAGGAACAACTTTTCCGGAAGGCTTAACTATAAAAAAGGCCAAATTGAGAGGCGTTCTATCGCATGGGATGATCTGCTCAGAGCGTGAGCTGGAGCTTTCCACTGATCATGCCGGGATCATGGTGCTTGATGAAGCCGCCAGTCCCGGAATGGATATGACAAATTATCTTTCCGGGAATGATGTCTCCCTGGAGCTGGATCTTACTCCTGATAGATCTGATGCTCTGGGTCACATTGGTGTAGCTCGGGATCTGGCAGCACTATTAGGCACAAATATTAATAAACCTGAAGTCGATCTGGATGAATCGGAACAGCTTACTGCTGACCTTCTTAAGGTTGAGATAGAAGATGCCGCTGCTTGTCCACGTTATGCAGCTCGACTTATACGAAATATTACAATAGCTGAATCACCCGTTTGGTTAAGTCAGCGTTTGCAAGCCGTTGGCATACGTTCCATTAATAACGTTGTCGATGCAGCCAATTATGTTCTCATGGAAACGGGACACCCACTACATACCTTTGATTTGCGCTATATCGAAGGCGGAATAATTGTAGTGCGTATGGCAGAGAAGAATGAGAAGATCACTACTCTGGACGGAAAAGAGCGTGAATTAGATGAGAGCGTCCTCTTGATCTGTGATGGTAAAAAGCCGGTTGCTGTAGCAGGTATTATGGGTGGAGTGAATTCTGAAGTCAAAGACGATACAACTGACCTTCTACTGGAAAGCGCCTATTTTGATCCTGTTGTGGTTAGGCGTGGTGCCCGAAAGTTACAACTGTCAACTGACGCAAGTCATCGATTTGAACGAGGGACAGATCCCAATGGTATCCCGTATGCACTGGATCGTTTAGCTGGTCTCATTGTTGAATTGGCAGGGGGCGAGATCACAAGGGGACAGGTCGATACATATCCACAAGAAATTCTTTCGCAGGAGATTGATTTCAGAGTAGACCGCTGCAATAAGATCCTGGGGACAAAAATAGCTGCACAGGTAATGCTGAAGATATTTAAGGGTCTTGGTATGGATGTCCAGGAAAATGGGGACAACACCTTTTTAGTTATTGCTCCAACTTTCCGTCCTGATATCACTCGAGAGATCGATCTCATTGAGGAAATTGGTCGAGTTTATGGCTATGACAATATCCCAATTCCGGAACATTTCAGCATTGCTAATAAAATAAGCAAGGTGACACCGGATATTATGCGTGAGAAGATCATTGATCATCTGGCAGCCACTGGTTTTAATCAGATATACGGGAATAGTCTGGTAGGTGGTGATGAGCATCCAACAGTATTTGGTGATGAAGAAGCACTTATCCTGGCCAATCCACTTACCAACGAAATGGCATCAATGCGGACTTCACTATTGGTGGGAATGGTGAAAGCAGCCAGCTATAATTTGAATCGCCGTCAGAACGACCTTAAGCTCTTTGAATTAGGACAGGTTAGCACTGTTGATACAAACACAGATACCGGGGCTCGTGAACATTCGCATCTAGCATTATTCTTAGCGGGTGATATGCAAGTCCAACAATGGTCGCAGCAGGCAGTGCCGGCTGATATATTTCATATGAAAGGACTATTGTACTCACTTTTCAATGAACTTTTCAAGAAAAAAGTGACATTCCAGATCATTGATCATCCACTTTTTGAAAATGCCTTGAATGTAATGCAGGGAGAGAAGCGGATTGGTGTACTGGGGGATCTGAAAGGGCTTGATAAAGAGTCCAATACGATACTGGGTGTTTATGCAGAGGTCTATATACCCTCTAATCTTGGCCTGGACTACATGATTAAATATGAGAAAGTTTCCGTATTTCCAACTGTGGAACGTGATCTTTCCATCATGATAGATG
>JAUVKO010000192.1 GCA_030596225.1 Fidelibacterota bacterium | reverse complement strand
ATCCAGTAATTCTTCTTCAATATAAGCTTTGATACCTTCGGGGTCGGGTTTCCGGCAGATCAGAGTTGAGCTGTCCTGAACACTGCTCACCACCACATCTTCCAGAGGTGCATAATTTTGACCACCCTTGGATAATTCGATGGCTTCGTGCTCGGCAGGACTCAGATCACCGATCCTTACACCATCAATGGTCAGATCATCTCCATATCCATGTATTGAAACGGAACTCATATAAATTCTCCTTATTTATTCACTCTGAAATGAATCAGAAATATCATGGACAACAATGCAATAAATGGGCCGAATGTAAGTAACTACGCTTATACCTGTCCAAGATATTATTTTTGGCCACCCTTCTACGTTCATTGAGCTATCAATCTTCGCTAAAGCTACGATCGACAAGCGCCAGGCAGGCACCGATACAAGCAGTTGGGAACCCAACTTCGCAGAGATTTAATTAAATAATAATTTGAATATCACAATAGAAATGTTCAATTACTACATCAGATTGGGGCCGTAGCTTCCATCTTCCCCTTCGATAAACTCAGGGTACGACGGGACAAGCAGTTGGGAACCCAACTTCGCAAAGATTTAATGAAATAATAATTTGAATATGACAATAGAGATGTTCAATTACTGCATCACATTGGGGCCGTAGCTCAGTTGGGAGAGCGCTGCATTCGCATTGCAGAGGTCGGGAGTTCGAATCTCCTCGGCTCCACTAGGCTTCGCTCGTCAAAGTGTTTGAAATAAGAAGAAATTGCTTAAAATATATCCTGAGAAATAAGACATTTTATGCATAGAGGACCAAAATGACAATTAAGCATCTAACACTACTCCCCCTTCTGCTATTCTTGCTTTTATCGAGTGCCAGTGCTCAGCAAACTCAAAGCTTAAGGATTTTGCATCCAAAACAGGATATGCAATTCTGGGTGGACAATATTGAGGTTGCCGGAGACATTCCCCAGGGAAGTAAAGTCACGGTCGCCGGTGACCCGGTTACACCTGATGAAGATGGGCGATTCCGGTATATGCTGAATTTGGATCAGCCCACAGTCCTCATACCCATCACTGAAACCAGAGGTGACCTGGTTTATTTTGATACCATTCGGGTCTTCCACCGAAATCCGGATCACATGAGTCAGGATAGTGTTTTTATCAACAACAATATTCCCGATGATCTGGAAATTCACTTTGTCTATCCCCAAAGCGGAGATTTTTTTGGAGAAGCCATCGGACTCCGGGGTCGCACGCATCCTGACGCAACCCTGATCATGAATGGAGATACACTAAAAGTTTATGCTTCAGGAGCTTACACCACCCACGTTCACATTCAGCCCGGCGAAAATCATTTTGATTTTACAGCTTTCTGGCAAAACAAAGAGGTCTCTAAACGTCTGACTCTAAAGCGACCCATTCCAAAAATACTTACTAAGCTAGATCCTCGTTCTGCTCAACCTACCCGTGAACGATGGATCCAGGCTGGTGAAACACTCCAACTGGGCGTTCGTGGTCCCCAAGCCAGAAAGGTTCACTACAAAATAGTCGGGCTTACAGAATGGCATAGCATGGCTGAAACCAGACCCGGATTTTACCAGGCAAACGCATACCTCCTAAATATTGACAGTGAAATTAACACCAGGGTCATCTATCGTTTAGGACCTCTTTCCAAGAGGGTTAAAAGTGCTCCCCTGAGAATCCTCGTGGGTTCCCTGGGTGGCTTGACAGTCCATGAGGATAGTCGGATCTATGATACTGCCGACACAGATCAATTACTTTTCCCCCTGGCTGATTCAGTGGCTCTCCAGATCATCGGCTTGGAAAATCGTATGTACCATATCAAGCTTGGTGATTACCGCACTGCCTACGCAAGAGCTGATCGTGTCAAACTCGATCCTGAGAGTAAACTGGATATGCCTTACTTCCTGGGACCCATGCATTCGGATAATGTGGGAGACTGGACCCTGTTCAATATTAAAACAGGTGATAAGCGCCTGCCTTTTGAGATCAAGGAAAAAGCAGTTCCTTCACGTCTGGAGTTGAAGATCTATGGCGCCAAACAAGGCTGGGAATGGACTATCTATCCGGAAGATGATTCAGCCATCCGTTTTGTGGAACGCAGTCAGCCTGAAGATCTGGTCTGGCAAATGGACTTCTTTCCTGCCCAAAATTTCTGGGGCTGGTTCGGACGCTATGAAGGCGATTCACTAGTCATTGGAATCCGGAATGCACCCGTTATTTCAAAGGATTCCCTCTTTGCTAATATCCGGATTGAGATTGATCCGGGACATGGAGGCTGGGAACGTGGTGCCCTGGGGGTAACTGGATATGCAGAAGCCGATGCCAATTTACGATATTGCTTTAAACTTGAAAAAATGCTGGTGGATGCCGGTGCAACGGTGTTTTTGACCCGGCGTGATGACCATCAGATCAGTCTGGCGAAACGAGCAGAAATAGCCCGTGAGGATAGTGTTCACATTTTTGTTATGGCCCACAATAACGCACCGGGTGCAAGCAAAGATCTGCTTACAGCAAAAGGAGCATCCACATTTTATACCTGGCCAAGTGCCAAAGCCCTAAGCGACAAGATTTATCCACATTTAAGCGATATGGGGATCGACACTTCAGGAAAAGTTGTTCGCTATTACTATTACCTGACGCGTCAGACAGATTTCCTGGTTTACCTCATCGAAGGTGCCTTTATGACCTATCCACCAGAGGAGATGTTTCTACTTTCCGAAGAAGGTCTGGAATCTCTAGCTCGGGCAGCCTATCTAGGTCTTGAGGATTTTTTGCTGGATCAGGCATACGATAAATAGATCGATCTGATTCTTGTTCCTAATAAATCATTGCTGTTAAAAAGTTTTGATAATAATAGTATGACCTGTCAAAAACAGTAGTTTAGGACAGATTATACCAATTGTACTTCAAAAGAGTCTATATGAATTAAAAAGATTTTTCTGTTTTACAATCTTTAAATTTTAAGCATAGCTTGAGCTATGGTTGAAATTTTAAGAACAGTAAAACTGGAAAAGATGAAGAATGCATAGATTGTTTTGAGGTGTAATTGGTATTAATCCCATTTTCCGATTTAATCTTTCGGGTTTTCCGTTCGTGAGCTGCCTTCAACGGGTGATTGAGTCAAAAGGTACTTAACCTGTTTTCAACGAACGGAGTGAGTCAAACAGGTTTATGATATTCAGGATTGGTTGAAACCAGTTTAGCTTGTCCATCGTAGCCTTGTGCGAAGATGGGTCGTCGCTATGCCTGCTTTTGTCAAAACGGTCTCCGTCCACCTTCCATAATACGCAGTACAGCGGACAGACGTAGGCAGGCTCCTCCGGAAACTGGTTGAATTGACAATCCTGTTTTCAGCGGAATCTCAAACCAACAACTCCCAAAGAGACAATCTGTAAATCCCGATGATAACTGTTAGAGGGCACAAAACACGAATGCCAAAACTACATATCCGTGGGAATCTGCCTGCCCGGTCGAAGATCCCGATTATTCCATCGGGGCTTTTCCGATCACTGACACTCTCGAAGTGTGGCGGAATAAACAGGTGTTAATCTGCCTGTCCGGCGTAGCTCAACGAGCGAAGATGGATGGCTAAAATGATTTTATTTTGAACAGATGTGGTTTGAGGTAGAACTTGAATGATGTATTCACCAAAAAAAGCGAGGAGTAAAATCCTCGCCTTCTTTCAATCTTAAGCTTGCGGAGGTTTTTGAACCTTCGCAAGCTTTCAGGATCAATCCTTATAAATTTTTGATTACCTTACGAATGGATTCACCAATATGATCAACACCGGCGGCTGTGATGGTCAAAGCCGGAGCCAGACGAACCGTCGTTTTGTGCGTCTCCTTGGCATAGATCCCGCTCTCCAGCAATTTAAGGGAAACCTTGTGGCCATCGAGACCGGGTTTATCAAACATCTCAAAGGCAGTTAATAAACCGGAGCCTCTCCCCTCCTTGATCTTATCAGGAAATTCAACTCGAATACTCTCAAAATGTCCCAGAAGTCGATCACCCATAAACCTGGCGTTTTCAGCAAGCTTTTCATCCACAAGGGACTTAATTGCGAAGACTGAGGTTACTGCAGCTAAGGGAAAACCTCCAAAAGTTGATCCTTCCGATCCCGGGGTCAGCACATCGATCACATCACGACGCCCGGCAGCAAAAGAAACGGGCATAATGCCACCACCGGCAGCTTTGCCACATGCTCTAAGGTCAGGTTTCACCCCATAGAGTTGATGGGCAAAATTTGCTCCTGTGCGTCCAAATCCGGTCTGCACCTCATCAACACAGTAAAGTACATTGTGCTTCTTACATAATTCTGCCACCCGTGGATGATAATTTTCCAAAGGCAGAATCACACCGGCCTCACCCTGAATGGGTTCCACAATAAAGGAAGCGATCTTATCACCTTTTTCCAGGAACAAGGCTTCCAGGGCATCCGCATCATTAAATGGCACCACCTCTATTCCCGGCAGAAAAGGACCAAAATCCGCTTTGGCAGTCGGATCAGTTGAGGCAGACACGGCAAACAATGACCGACCATGAAAATTCTCA
>JAUVKO010000197.1 GCA_030596225.1 Fidelibacterota bacterium | reverse complement strand
TTGCTTTAGCTTGTCATCAGCATTGAGCTTTGAGAGGGCAAAATATTCGTGATCTTTACCATTGAGATTAAGGGTTGACCGGGTCTGGAAAGTATCCAGAGATCTTGGTTTAATGGCCATGGAAACTCCTGAACTTTATGGGATTGCAAAATAAAGTATATTTAATGAACAATGAAATATCTCGGTTCAATAAGTGCTTACAACGAATCAGACGAAAACCACGAAAGGCTTTATCAAGTTTGAATAAAGTCATGGCTAACACAAAACCAGAATGAGAAACAGGGACAACCATAAGAAACTCATTAGGACTATTTTTTCTTCGTGATGTTCGTTTTGTTCGTTGTGAAATAAAGTTGCTTTTTGTTGATTTATAGTAGCACTAGTCATCGCCGAAACTAAGCTTTTGCAGGGCAAAATCAATTGCCATAACTGCGTAAGTCAGAATGTGAGTTATTGAATTGATGCTGATAGTCAGGAAAATAGTTTTTGCCGTTCTACCCTTAACATTACAAATTAATATTTATGAAAGCTTGGGTTTTCATATCATATATATCCGTCCTAATTTAAACGTACTGAGTAGATCATACTTCCGGAGGTAATGATTGCAAGTATACATTGATATTCTGTTTTGGGTGCGCCAAAAGAAATGGCTATTGGTTGCTCTGATATACGGAATGTCTATGCATCATCTTGTCTCTCCTCCGGCAGATCTTAATATGGCTGCTTATGATGCCCTGATCATCATTTCAATGGCCCTGATCCTCATTATTACCGAACCATTACCCTTGCCGGCGATAGCAATATTTATGCTGTTCATGCAAGTCGTGCTAGGAATAGATACAGCCAATAATGTGGCCTCATCCTTTATGAATGACGCTGTCTTCTTCATCATGGGTTCACTCATGCTGGCTGTGGCGATTGTGAGCCAGGGGCTCGATAAACGCCTGGCCTTGGGCATTATTAAACTCACTGGTCATAAAACCTGGCGGATTATCGCAGGATTCACGGCTATCTCTGCTATCCTGGCGTCATTTATTGGCGAACACACTGTGGCTGCCATGATGATGCCGGTAGGTTTGACCTTGGTTCGCTATGCCCACAAAGACCCCCGTAAAGTGGCCGGATTGACTGCTGCTCTTTTGTTTTCCATTGCTTATGGAGCGACCATTGGCTCCATCGGAACCCCTTCCGGAGGTGGTCGTAATGTGATCATGATGAATTACTGGACTGAATTTGGAGTTGGGACGGTTTCATATCTGGAATGGATGAAATATGTCTATCCCATGGTTTTATTTCAGATCCCCTTCACCGTTATGATCTTGCTATGGACCTTCAAACCGGAACAGGATAATCTGGATACAGCTGTCCGAAAACTGGTGGTTGAAGTTGCCAGATCTGGAAAGATCAGGGGTCGTGAGTGGCTGGCCATCATTCTTTTTGTTCTGGTCTTTTTCGGATGGGTTTTCCTCAGTGAGGACTTCGGTTTGGGGATTATTGCACTGGTTGGCGTTTTCCTTTATTTAGCGTTCGGCCTGGTGGAGTGGAGCGAGCTGAATCGTAAAACGAACTGGGGCGTTATCCTGCTCTTTGGGGCGGCTATATCAATTGGTATCCAAATGAATCAGACCGGTGCTGCGGAATGGGTTGCCGGTGTGATCATTTCAAATTTGAGTCAGGTGATCCACTCTCCGGAAGCACTCCAAGGTAGCGTTGCGGTGCTATTGACCGGTATTATGTCAAATATCTTAAGTAGTTCTGCCACAGTGGCTGTTGTGGGACCTATTGTTCTGGATTTGGGTGGGGATAAAATCTTGATTGGATTTGCAACTGCAATTGCCTCGGCCTTTGGATATTTCACAGCGGTTGCGGCTCCTGCCTGTACAATTATTTATTCCAGTGGGTTGGTAAAATCAAAAGATTTTCTGAGAGCAGGCTGGAAAATGGGCGTTCTTTCTGTTTTGAGTCTGCTTGGTTTAGCTTTGCTGTGGTGGCCGGTACTACGATGAAGTATACATACAAAATTAAGCCTGAATCACTAAAGTTTCTTACTGCAATCAGCAGCAGTGAATACTCTGGACCAACCTTGGGAATGGGTTCTTTAATTGCCTCTGTATTTGATGCAAGCCTGGGGGTGGTCTATGTAGGTGAAAAAGCCAACGAATTCCACGGCAGTTCAGTGAATCTTACTCGTAAAAATCTGGATAATTGGAACATCATTCACCCTGGTCTGGAAACACTTAAATGGGCGCTCAAAGAACTCAAAGCTTACTTTCCTGAGAATGTAGCTTTAGGTGGAATTCAATTTAACGCAGATCATGTTTATAAGGAGAATGGACGGGTCAGAGTTCTTTTACCGGAAGAGAAAGGATGTCGGGTCGAACTTATCCTGCGTGAAGGAGAATTAGTCGATCAATTGCGCAAGGAGATCCAGCTGGAAGGCTATGATCTGGCAATTATTGGTGGGAGTCAAAACAAGCGTCACCTGGCACACTCCATCATTCAGTATTTACCATCATCTATCTTGGTACTGCAAAAATTCAAACCACGTAAAAAGTATAAATTATTACTCCTTGTCGATGATTCAGATGCTACTGAAAAATCTGTAGCCTGGGGTGCTCTCATCGCTGAAAAACTGGGTTGGCCGGTGCACATCCTAACGGTCTCAAAAACCAAACGGTTCGGTAAGGGATATCAGGGTGCGGCTGATATGGCTAAGACGTATTTTGATTCCATGAATATTGAGATTGAGCAATCATTCATAACAGGGGATCCCGTCTCTACATTTGTTGATTTCGCTGGAGATAATCATATGATTATCATGGGTGCCTCAACCCTGAATCCGATAAAACAACTCTTGTTTGGCAGTAAGCCGATCAAGACCCTTGCTCGAACTGATGTTCCAATCCTAATCGTCCGCTAGCGAATCCTTCACATGCACATTTCTGCTGATATGATCTTTTGGGTTCAACAGAAACGTTGGCTTCTCATCGCCTTTGCTTTGGGTGCTGTTCTTTATCATTTCGTACCGGGACCATCAGGTTTAAGTGCTGAGGGTTACCATATTTTGATCATTATTCTCATGACCTTGATTCTGATCCTCAAGGAACCAGTACCCTTGCCGGCAATTGCGCTGCAACTCATTTTCTGGCAAGTGATCATCGGAGGAAGCACACCCAATGAGGTTGGCAGTTATTTTATGAATGATGCCGTTTTCTTTATCATGGGATCGCTCATGTTGGCTGTGGCAATTGTCAGCCAGGGGTTGGATAAACGAATGGCTTTGGGCATTATCAGGATCACTGGTAATAAAACCTGGCGAATAGTGGCCGGCTTTACTGTGATCTCAGCTATTCTCTCCAGTTTTGTAGGTCCGCACATGGTCACAGCCATGTTGTTGCCGGTGGCGCTAACGCTCATTCGATTTACACCAAAGTCTGCAAAATCAACGTCCGGACTTACTGCAGCTCTGCTTTTTTCCATCGCTTATGGAGCTACGATAGGATCCATAGGTACTCCAAGTGGAGGTGGCCGTAATGTGATCATGATGAATTATTGGGCTGAATTCGGTTCGGGTAGTCTGAGCTATCTGCAATGGATGAAAATGGTCTATCCAATGGTGCTTATTGAAATACCGATCACAATTTTCATCATTTTAAAAACGTTTCCTCCAGAGATGCAAGTGTTGGATACAGCGGTACGAAGATTGTCAGTAGAAGTGGCTCACGCCGGGAAAACCTCTGTTCGAGAAATCATGACTGTAATATTATTTGCCTTGATTTTGCTGAGCTGGATGACTTTTAGTGAGGATTATGGTCTGGGGAGTATAGCACTCATTGGGATATTTATCTATATGGCTTTGGGTCTGGTTTCGTGGAAAGATTTGAATTCAAGTGTGAACTGGGGTGTGATCCTGCTTTTTGGTGCAACAATTTCCATTGGTGTACAGATGAAGAACACAGGGGGAGCAGCCTGGCTAGCTGATCTTAGTGTAGGTTTTTTGCAAGGTGTAATCCCCAATATTGATACTTTGAGAGCAGTTGTTTCAGTAGCTTTAAGTGGGGTTATGTCAAATCTGTTAAGTAGTTCTGCCACTGTGGCTGTAGTTGGTCCTGTGGTACTGAATCTGGGAGGTGATCCAATTCTACTGGGCTTAGCATCAGTGATTGCATCGGCTTTTGGCTATTTTACGGCTGTAGCAGCTCCAGCCTGCACTATCATTTATTCCAGTGGACTGGTAAAAGCACCGGATTTTCTAAGGGCAGGCTGGAAAATGGCCATCATGTCTGTAGTTGCACTAATGTTAGTTGCATTTCTATGGTGGCCCGTATTACATTAAAATTATTAATGGGTAAAATATGAAATTTTTATTAGCGATTAGCAGCAGTAAATATTCCGGTCCGACCTTGAAGGTGGGAGCCATGATAGCTCAAGCCTTTAATGCTGAGCTTAATGTGGTATATGTGGGAGCAAAACATAAAGGACTGCAAGAAGGTCCTTTGAATCTTTCCCGT
>JAUVKO010000258.1 GCA_030596225.1 Fidelibacterota bacterium | reverse complement strand
ATGCCGTGACTGACAAGGTGATTGTTGATTGTCACTACACCGGCTTGGAGCTGTGAAGCGATCTGACGTCCCAATCTGTGATTCTTGGTCCAGACCGAAGCAGTAAGTCCCAGATCGGAATCATTAGCAAGATGAATGGCTTCTTCAATGGTTTTGAAAGGCATGACCCCCAATACCGGTCCAAAGGTTTCTTCCTGCATGACTTTCATCTGATGGTTCACATCGGTGAGAATGGTGGCGGGTAATGCCTGTTTAGTTGCGTTATCAACCTGAGATAAACCCGAAACAACGGCACCCTGCTGGATAGCTTCTTCCACTACCTTGCGGACACTTTCATGTTGACGGGAGGTTGTCATGGTACCAATATGGTTTTCTTTTAATGCAGGATCTCCAACACGCAGTTTTTCAACCTTTTTCTTCAAAATCCTTAAAAATGGTTTATAGACGTCCCGATGTACGTAAACCCGTTCGATACCGGCACAGCTTTGGCCGGAATTGGATAACCCGGCCCAGATCGCACCGTTTGCAGCTTTATTAAGATTTGCTTCAGTGCAAACAATCATAGGGTCATTACCACCTAATTCTAGGGAGACCGGAGTCAGGGTTTCAGCCGCTTTTTTCATGAGTTTTTTACCGATGGGGACGCTTCCGGTGAAAAATAATTTGTCAATTCCGGCAACCAGAAATGCATCACCAGCTAAACGTCCCTGGACATTCACCTGTATAAATAAATCCCGTGGTAGATCTCCGGCATCCAGAATCTTCTGGATGATTTGCCCAACCATCTGTGTTTCAGAGGCAGCTTTGTATAGAAGACCGTTTCCAGCCATAAGAGCCATGAGAATCTCATGCATGGGAATAGCCAATGGATAGTTCCAGGGAGAGATGATACCAATTACACCCATGGGCACATGCTGAAGGCGGTTTCGGGTAAAAAGACTGAAAATATGTGAGCCTTTGACCCGACGTGACCGGAGTACACGGGCTGTGTGCTTAATATAGTAATCAAAAGAAATGATCGCTGCTGACACTTCAGTCATATAGGCATCGGCTAAGGTTTTCCCATTATCCTGAGAGATGATCCGAGCATACTCTTCGCCATGTTCAACCAAATGCCGTTGCATTTTACGCAGGTATTTACCACGTTCAGCAAAGGAAAATTGAGCCCACTTAGCCTGGGCTGCCCGAATTCTCTTCACTGCTTCTTTGATGTCTCCAATACTGTTCTGTGGAATCTTGCCCAGAGAATCACCAGTGGCAGGATTGAATGCTTCAGTATGTATAAATGTTGCCATAAACATCCTCTTGTTTGCTCCGAAAATGTATTCCTTCTAGACCTAATAAGTAGGGTTATTTCAGTTTTTGATTGTGAATCTAGGCGAGGATTCGAAACAACATAAGGCAAAAGCCCCTGAAAGGGGATGCTCTGCCAATCCTCGCTTGGTCAAATCGCCATGACCAGAATAATAGATTGTGATTTTAGAGGCAATACAGCTGGAAAATTCGTTTATCTTACCAAAGGATTTTCATAGTTGACACAAACCATACAGCATTAATAATGATTCCCGGATGATGGGTCATAAAATAGAAATCAGGAATTAAAAATGAAAAAACTTACTCCTAAAGACCTTTGCAGAACTACCGATGAAGATGCTCTGAAATTCAAATCAACAGCAGAGCTTTCCAGTTTAAAGCAGGTGATTGGCCAAGAGCGGGCCGTGCGAGCTCTTCAATTTGGTCTTGAGCTACTGGCTCCAGGTTATAATGTTTTTGTGGGTGGTTTACCGGGAACCGGTAAAAGCACTATCGTTGAGAACCTTGTCCAAAAGTTTGCAGCGAAGAAACCGGAACCACCGGACTGGATTCTGGTTTTCAACTTTCAAAACGAGTACAGTCCCAAGGTCTTTAGTTTGCCAGTTGGTGAAGGTGTGAAATTCACTAAGCAAATGAAAAGATTTATTAGTAGTCTAAGTATTGATTTACCCAAGGTTTTCAAAGGTGATCATTATGCCAAGCGCAAAAAGGAAATTACGGCAGAATTTGATACAGGGCGCGAAGAGATTATAGCTGGAGTCAATGCGGAAGCAGCAGAACAGGGAGTCCAACTTTCACTGAGTCAAGCCGGTTTTCAGACCATCCCCCTGAAAGATGGGAATCCAATTAGCGAGGAGGAATTTGCAGCTCTCCCGGAGAAAGAACAAACAGTTATTACTGAACATATCAGTCATATTCAGGATCATCTTAGAGAAGCCCTGCGGGATATGGCAGAGCTTGAAGAAGAGCGTGAAGATGTGGTTGAAAGTTTGCAGGAGAAGATTGCTCTGGATTCTGTTGAGCAACGCATTGGAAGACTCTTTGAGAATTATGCCGATCACCCCGGTATCATTGAATATTTAAAGGATGTCAGAGATGATATTGCTGAACATGTGCAGGAGTTTACCGGGATAGAAACCCCACAGGAAAAGAACGAGGGAGTCAGTCCTTATCAAATTCAGCAGACTTTGTTGCAACGCTATGAGGTCAACCTGCTGGTAGATAATTGTCGCCAGAAGGGAGCACCGGTTATCATTGATACCAATCCATCATATCATAATCTCTTTGGCCGGATCGATAAAAAAGCGGTTATGGGTGCCTGGTACAGTGATTTTACAATGATCACAGCAGGGGCACTGTTGAAAGCCAACGGAGGCTTTTTGATTCTGGATATTCAACATGTGCTTCAAAATGGCTATGTCTGGGAGGCTTTAAAACGGGCCTTAAAAAACAAAACTCTGCAGATCGAGGATGTGAATGAGCAATTTGGATTTACGTCCACCACTTCCCTGAAACCAGAACCCATTCCTTTGGATATTAACGTGATCCTGTTGGGTCGTTCGGATTATTTCCATTACCTGCAGGAAGTGGATGAAGCTTTCAACAAGACATTCAAGGTCCGAGCTGATTTTGATTATGAAGTTAATCGCAATATCAAGAACGAACATTTGCTGTGTCAGTTTATTGCCAGAGTCTGCCGGGAAAGCAAGTTACCGCATTTTACTACTAAGGCTGCGACACAGATCATCG
>JAUVKO010000169.1 GCA_030596225.1 Fidelibacterota bacterium | reverse complement strand
GTTTGATTTGCCAGCAAGCCATATTTCAAGGAATCAAAGCGATGATCATTTCCCAAAAAGACTTCCAAACCTGACCTGACTTGTTTCCGGGCCAGGGTCTCGATATCCTTCGTTGCCTGCTTGGGGTGAGTGGGTTGAATTGCCGGACCTGGCATGACGTGCTGTTGTGCACATGAACTCACTAGATATATAGTCAGAATAATAGATATATTTAGAATACTTCGAAAAGTGATTTTTCGATTATGCATAAATACTTGCTCCGGATTGTTGGTCTAAACTAGGTTTGTAAAAACCGTTTACCATCATTATTTAATACAATTAATAAATTTCCATACTTGTCCAAAATAAATTCATTTTAGCCATCCGTCTTCTCTCATTGAGCTACCAATCTTCGCTAAAGCTACGATTGCCAAGCGCCGGGCAGGCAGATTCCCACGGATATGTAGTTTTGGCATTCGTGCTTTGTACCATCCTAATAGTTATCATCGGGATTTCCAGATTGTCTCCTTGGGAGCTGTTGGTTTGAGATTCCGCTGAAAACAGGATTGTTAATTCAACCAGTTTCCGGAGGAGTTTACCTGCACCTGTTCACAGCCCGCCTTCCTTAGTACGCAGTACAGCGGACAGGTGCAGGCAGGTAGTTCGATAAGAACGAAGACTGGAGCCCTTCGATTTTAATCAGGATAGACTTCTATGGTTAGAGCTTGATGAATGTTGTCCCGGGATAATAGTGAGACAGTATCTTTTTGTAGTTAATGTTATCCAGCGCCATCCCCAAAGCGCCCATTTGACAGAGACCCACTCCATGTCCCCAACCAACTCCCCTTAACACGACATGATCGTCATCTTTAAGGCTAGCATCATTTTTAACTATAAAAGCTGAAGAATAGAGAAAAGATTCACTGAACATCTGCCTAATTCCGTATTCTGATTTGACCATTTGCTCAGCAGCTTGTCCTTTTTGATCAATTCCATCCAGGAACAAATATTTGATGCGTGAACTGGGACCCCGCTCCATAATACGAATACCATCAAGTCGTTGCCAGGTCAAGCCGGTGTACTTTTTCAGATTCTTCAGAATATCCGCTTTGCTCATGGTCTGCTCCCAGCGATAGTAACTTCCGGAAACATCCACTTTACCTAGCATTCCTGCCAGATTAACGGATTCAAAGCGTTTTGAGGAGCAATAGGCTTCATCATAATTCCACAGATCATCAAAATCATCTACGGCATACCCGGGACGTTGCTTCGGCGCATCCCACAAGGGAATGAGATATGGGACCATTCCACCTTCCCATATGGTATCATACGCTTCCACCATACCCCCACAGTTCTTGGAGTAGCGAGCATCAATGATCTTATTATCATAGATCAATACTTCACCTTTGGTATCCACGGCTGCTTTAAGTGAATGCTCTGTCAGAAAACTAGTTCCTTGATAGCGTTGGCAGCAATCATCATTGCACACATCAAAGCCTTCTGATAAGTGTTTGGCTTCAGCAAGGGCCAGCGACCAGCAGCGAGCGACCACCGTCTGAGCAGCCAGGAGATCAGCCGGTGCCTCAGCTCCCATCTCAGAAGTTGCCACACAAGCCACATAGGCTTCCACATTAACGGTATTGACGATCTTGATCTGCTCATCTTGTATGGTGATCTTTAACTCACCGGGGAAGTCAACTGAAATTGGTTTTTCCCAGTGGAATCCCCGTCCGGCAATAACAGGATCAATATGAATCCCGTACTCAGCAGACAAATTTTCCACCTTATCCGGGCAACTCAAGATCAGCTGATCAATAAGTGGGGTTCCGGCAATACCATTAATGCGCAATTTTCCGGCATCAATACTCAGATCAAGGTTTTGAGTTGTTTCAAGTCCCGGAATATTCCCGGTGATCTTCATTCCTGAGGACCAGGATAATGAAGTTCTATTTATCTTATCTTCGGGAAGGACAATACCTACCCGGATATTATCACTGTTCAATCCACTCGAGATAGGCATCAACTGCAGCTCCTAAGGCTGGGGCATGTCTTAATTTAGAATGTATGATAAGGTCATCACGCAAACGATTAGTTTTTGTAAGATATTTGGATTTTATCTCTGCCGGTAAAGATGATGAATGAATCATGCGACCTAACTTTACATTTACCGGATCCAGCAATAAGGGTACAAAATCCTTGAATTCCCAAATATCGCCAAGACGCTGGCCAACAACAATACGATCGAAAACCTTACCCAGATGTTCATGCTCAGTTTCCAAGGTACTGGACTTATCCAACAGATATGTCTCCGGGGCACCTAATGCCAAAGTATGAATTCGATGATAAAAGAGTTCCGATACTGCATTGGCCGTTTTTTCCACAATCTCCAGGGCTGCTTCTTCACCGACGAGGGCTCGTTCATATATCTGCCATGGGTATATCTCAGCAGCGTCTAACTCTTCCTGACTCTTTCCAACCAATTTACCGTATTGAGTTTGAATCCCTTTGGCAGAGAGCAGATTTTCATAGCTCTCCTCCTCATTGGCCATCATTTCCCAAGTCTTGGCGATCCAGGATTTGCAGCTATCAAAGGGAATGTTCTTCTCATCAAGAAGCATAGCATCTGCAATACCGGTACCAACTCCAAAATAGTAGGCTGATGCAATGTCCCGCATTCCTCCCTCGTCACCCCAGCGTTCACCTAAACCGCAATAGTCAGCATCACTGCCAATGGCATGGACAGAATCCAGAGTGTTATAACCTTCCTCTTTAAGTAATTTCTCAAGTTTACCCAGGAACTGAGGCATTCGAGGACCATTCACCATAACCGAAATACCTTGAGCATCCGGCGTTTTTAAGCCTGGTAATCCAATTCCAATGATCACATTCTGAGTAACATTTGTACCGAGGATAGTTCGAATCGCCTTTGTAAAGCTTTCGAGCAGAGCTTGCTCTTGAGCAGCTTCTGTCTTGGTCTGTACGACCTGACCATTTTTATGCTCCTTGAGCTGTCGGGAAAGCGCAATAGGTTTAAATTTTTGCTTATAAAATTCAGAAGAATTATAGGTGACCTCAATAAAAGGTTTCAAAGCTACAAAACGCATGGGGTTGATCAGGATATCAACTTTATGCACCAGAACCTTAGAAGCGCCCCCATCAATACCGATCAGAATAATTTCATCCATTTGACACCTCATTCATGATCTGACGTCTGAGAATGGCTTCACGACGCATTTCATCCTTAGCATTATTGTTTCTGTCCACAGTTGAGCGATTAATATTATGATCTGTCCCACCACTATGGCGAATGACTTTATAGATCGGATCCCAGACACGTCCAATTCGATAGTGTTCACTCATGCGAGATACAAAGTCGTAATCTTCACCATAATTTCGTGCCGATGGTGAGGTATTCATATCAAGATAACCCAGGTCTCTGGCTGCTTCGATATAGAATGAACGGGGAGCTCCGGCTCCATTAATACGCAATAGGTTGTTGCGGCCGTTCTCTTCTGTCCATTCAGCATGGGTCACTACCGGAATGGAATCCATACGACTCAGATCACCGGTGACGTTATCCTTCTCCCACACTTCATATGAACCAATGACCATGGCGATCTTGTCATCTGATCTGTAAACGGTACTTATCTTTTCAACAGCATCAGGAGTCAGTTGATCATCGGAATCCAACTGAACATAAAATTTACCTTTTGCCCGCTTTAAACCGGCGTTAAGACAGAGTCCAATATTGTTGATATCCAAAACAAGCAAGTGAACCTCTGGTGTGGCAGCATCATATTTTGAACCACCAGGGAGATACTCCCGGACAGCAGGAATGGTGGGATCGCTCTCGCCTCCATTAACCACTACGATGATCTCAATATCCGACACAGTTTGAGCAAGAATTGATTCAATGGCAGAACCAATAAACTTTGGCCGATTATTCACTGGAATTATGATACTGGCTGTCAGTTCGTATTCTTTCTGTGCATAGGGCACCGGGGAATAAAAAGAACCTGGAGCAAGATAAGCATCTATACGTTTAAGATGATCGGTAACGATCTGCTCCAACTCCAGTTGGGATTCTTTACTCGCCATGAGATAATCAAAAACGTTCTGTTCTCCCACAGCCTTATAAATTCGGTAGGGTGAGCCATCATAACGATTAGCAATATGCACAAATTCACCAACCTCACTTAAACGGAGTCTTAATTCATATAGAAAATGTCGTTTTGTCGTATTTGAAAGCAGTAAATTTTCCTGGATCTTCTTTAGATTAATGACCCAAACTTTACCATAGTCAGTATTATCTCTTACGCGACCGATATGATGATCCAGTAAATGCTCTTCACTGATCTCACCCCTATCATCAACTTCATAATCGGAGTAGATCAGAGACCAGTTATCTGAGGTCTCTGCAACCAGTTCAAACAATTCTATCACCGATTGTTTGAATTCGATTTTCTCCGTACGGGCATCGATCAGGAGTAATTTATCTTCTTTATAGCCAAGCAATTTATCATTTAGTAGTTTTGCACTCAGACCGGATTGATCCAATACATCGATCTCTGATCCTGAAAAGAATTTTCTGAGGTCTTCGATATTGCTGGATTTATCACTACTGATCACCAATATATTCAAGCTGGAACTCCTTTAACAGTCTTGACGGGAAGCGTCATCTACAAGGTTCATCAGAGTTTATTGCTTCCCTTGCTCTGACGCTCGATGGAGTTAAGAAATATTTCAGGATATTCAACCCTTTTTTGGGACAAGCCTTAATACAAATGCTAAAAAAGCAGAGTGTTTAATCTTTTTCTGGATGAATCTATGGTGATAATTGTCGCGTTGTGTTTCAGGTCGAGAAAAATACTCGCCAAAGATATACAGAGGTCAAAGATTAGGTGACTAATATGTTCTTTTCACTCGCGGTGAAATGGCACAACAGATCTCGTAAGTGATGGTATTCAAGATGTGGGCTGCGGCACTGATCGTGACCCTTGCAGAGTCTCCTCCTAAAACAGTTACCACGCTCCCAACTTTTGGACGATC
>JAUVKO010000061.1 GCA_030596225.1 Fidelibacterota bacterium | reverse complement strand
GTGTTCATCACCCGGCGCCACTCTTCATTAAAATTCTTCAGGGTTTGACCGGTAACAGCTTCAAATGCTTTTTTGAAATCATACCAGTAAGGATATTCTTCACTATCCTCTTTCAGGTAGAGACGATGGTTAGAAATCTTAACCAGGGTCGAGTCACCGTATTTCCAGGCCATATACAGAACTTTAGCATAACCGTCATCGTGAGCATTGAGTTTGTCCATAGTATTACGATATGTGTGGATTTTCATACGTGAATCACTGCGACCCACTCGCCAGGTTTCGGTCATGTATTCTGCCATTCCTTCCATCCACCAGGTGGGAATTGAAATAGCGCCAAATATACCAGCCCAGGTTCGATGGGCTTGAAACTGAACTATATGTTGAAATTCATGGGTGATCACCATCTTTAACCATTTTTCTGAACCACCGAAATTGCCGGCAACATCATTTTGGCTGACCCAAATAAAAATCTGATTGCTGGGCATGGCAAATCCGTTCATGATTTCATCTTCTGCCGAAAACACTATGTCTGTCTTGCCAAAATCTTCTATATGCAATTGATCCAGGGTTGCCTGATAGGCTTGCTCAGCAATGAGGGCACCTTTACGAGCAATGTTTTCCAAACCTTGGTGATAATGGATATTGAAATGTTCGGTTTCAAGAGTTTGCCACTTTAACTCCGGATGAGTGCGCTGATTCCATAACCACATATTTTGAGCGAATAGGCCTTGTGTAAACAACAAGAGCATTATAATCAAAACTCTATACTTCAAATCAGTATCTCCTATTTATCACAATCTATCTTCGTTATCCCTCGACTTAGGTCTTCGCCTTACGGCTACGCCCTCACAAGCCGCTCGGCATGACGCAGCTAATGACTTTCTTTTGTGGTAAAATATTCTTATGGCAAAAAATTGTCACAGCAGTTTCTTGATGATCTCATCTACAGTAACACCATCTGCTTCTGCATTGAAATTTGTCAGTACACGATGACGTAGAACAGGTAAGGCCACAGCTTTCACATCATCAATGGATGGTGTGGGATTGCCTGACATGGCTGCCCGGGTCTTGGCACCCAGTATCAAATACTGAGAAGCCCGCGGACCTGCACCCCAGCCCACCCATTTTTTTATGTAATCGGGGGCTTCGTCACTTTCAGGGCGAGTTCTTCCCACCAGATCAACAGCATAATCAATAACATTTTCAGCAATGGGAACACGGCGAATAAGCTCCTGATAATCCATGATGGCTTTTCGATCCAGAATCTTGGTCAATTGAATAGAAGCTCCTGATGTGGTTTGACTTACAATTCTACGTTCCTCATCTCGACTGGGATACTCGACTCTCAGATTGAACATGAAACGATCAAGCTGGGCTTCAGGTAAGGGGTAAGTCCCTTCCTGTTCAATGGGATTCTGAGTTGCCAATACAAAAAAGGGCTCTTCCAGGATGTAGCTTTTTACACCGGCAGTGACACAATGCTCCTGCATAGCCTCCAGTAAAGCAGCCTGGGTTTTCGGGGGAGTACGATTGATTTCATCAGCCAGTATAATATTAGCAAACACCGGACCTTTGACGAAGCGAAATTCACGCTTCCCCGTGGTGTGATCCTCTTCGATAATGTCTGTTCCGGTTATATCTGATGGCATCAGGTCAGGGGTAAACTGAATACGTGAAAAACTAAGATCCAATACTTCTGCCAAACTCTTGATGAGTAAAGTCTTAGCTAAACCAGGCACGCCAACTAAAAGCGCATGTCCGCGTGCCAACAGAGCAATTACTAATTGCTCAATTACCGAATCCTGTCCCACAATTGCCTTTGATAATTCTTGTTTCAAACGGTCAAAAGCCTGGACCATTTCATTCAGTTTTTGTACATCATCACTTGGTTTGGTCACATATCCTCCACGGCAGTTTGTAGAACAGCTTTCTTGATAAATTCGTCAACATTCAACACTACGAAAGTGTGTTTCACTAAGAAGTTATTTTTTTCAAAAAGTTAATGGTCCCCAACAAGCAAATCTGTAGTACCATTAAATTACCCGGCGTCGTTCTACGAACTATGCCGTGGTATCCGCCATGAATTTGGGGGTGACATCGTATCTTAGCAACATCATCTTTTTACATATTTATTTTCAGAGAGTATTCTTAAAGGGCGGATAAAATAAAAAATCCCCCGATCACTCGAGGGATTTTAATGTCTATACAGGGACAGATTTAAGCTTCAGGGTAGATGCTAACCTGTTTTCTTGTGCGGTCTTTGCGTTCAAAGGTCACAATCCCATCAATCTTTGCAAACAGGGTGTCATCACCACCGATACCAACATTCTGACCGGGATGAATGGCTGTTCCACGTTGACGGACAATGATACTGCCGGCAGAAACCCACTCACCACCATAGGCTTTTGTGCCCAGGCGTTTGGAATGACTTTCGCGACCGTTTTTGGAGCTACCAACACCTTTTTTATGAGCCATGGTTACTCTCCTTTTTCAGCTTTTACGACTTTTTTAGCGGCCGGTTTAGCTGCAGCTTTTTTTGCGGCTGGTTTTTTGGCAGCTGCAGTTTTCTTTGCGGCTGGTTTTTTGGCAGCGGCAGTTTTCTTAGCTGCGGGCTTTTTGGCGGCTGTAGCCTTCTTGACAGCTGGCTTCTTTTTAGCTGCTACTGCAGCGTCAGCCTTGACTGCCTTTTTCGCGGCGGTTGGTTTTGCTGGTGCAATACCTTCTACCTTGATCTGTGTATAACCCTGGCGGTGTCCTTGTTTCTTCTGGTATCCCTTGCGGCGTTTCTTTTTGAAAACAATGATCTTTTTAGCGCGACCATGCGAAACTACTGTTCCGTCAATGGCAACGTTGGTCAACTCCGGAGTGCCGACCTCAAGATTTTTACCGTCAGAGTAAGCCAGTACGCGCTCGACATTAACCTTTTTACCAGGTTCAAGATCGAGAGTCGGAACGTTCAGGACCATGCCAGGTTTCACCTTGAACTGTTTCCCTGCAATTTGAATAATCGCGTACATTGATTTCTCTCCTTATTAAAAAGCCCGCGAATATAGATGACACCCCCACGTCTGTCAACGGATTATGTTGAATGAAATTATCTGGGAATGTATTCTTGTAGAGACACAATGTATTGTGTCTCTACCTATGCGATACCAATCTGCCTAAGATTTCTCTTTTAATCAAAAGGGGCCGCCCATTGGACAGCCTCTTTTTGAAACAATCTACTTTTTAGAATCAGTTGTGGGCAATGGGGCCTGGCTTCCACGATCGGGATTTTACTTACTTAATGTTCCAGATGAATAAGCTCTATTCCAGCTTCTTTGGCGTGAGCCTTGATGCGCTCATCCCGATACAATTCACCATAAAAAATACGCTTAATACCTGCATTAGCGATGAGCTTAAAGCAATTATAACAGGGGCTGGCTGTTACATAAATATCAGCCTCACCAATACCGACCCCGTTGCGTGCAGCTTGAACAATGGCATTTGCTTCAGCATGCACAGTGCGAACACAATGACCATTTTCCATTTCATGACCCACCTCATCACAATGAGGTAAACCCCGAATGGATCCGTTGTAGCCAGTGGACAGAATCATTTTATCCCGTACAATTACGGCACCAACATATTTACGATCACAGGTTGAGCGTGTTGCCACATCCTGTGCAATCTGCATGAAATAAGTGTCCCAAGAAGCTCTATTCTTTGCCATTGATCAATAAACCTTATGTTTTTCAATTAACGATACATTTTGTGTCATTCGTTAAATTCGCCTGCCAGTCGAAGCTTCAGCGAAAACGGGTTGTGAAATCTTTCTAAATTATTCTTCAATTATCGTGCGAGTCGTTCCAACAATACGTTTCGCATGGTTCTTCAACTGCGGATTCCACCATTTATTAAGTCCTGCTGGAAGCGGCTCTGTGAGAAATCCAATATCCTGCAACATTTTAAGCACCATCTGGCCGATAGCCCGGTAGTTCCCATCCAACACTTTGACCGTAAGGCCAAATACCTGACCATCGGGCATGATGAACCCGGCAGCAGAAACAGCCTCGGCACCCCCTTTTGACATGATAGAACCTTGATAGCTCTGCATCAGAACCGTATCAAAGCGTCCATTCCCACCTACCAGATGCGGGTAAGTTGTCATGGCGTCAAAGATTTGCTGGCACTCTTTTGTCTCCCGGACACTTATGCGTGCAAAAGCCTGTGCAACCTTGGAAAGTGGTAAATAAAAAACCGGGGCTGAACAGCCATCTACTCCACGTTGTATCGATGTCTCTGATGTGTACTCTTTAACAATTTCGTAGATATAGCGTTGGACGGGATGACCTGGATCCAGATAATTCTCTGGATCAACTCCCAACTGCACGCAGGTGGATAACATGCCGGCATGTTTTCCAGAACAGTTGTTATGGATCTGCTGAGGTGCCAGCCCCTCAGATTCCAACTGCTTGGCGCTCTTCTTGTCAATCGGGGGATGAATACCACAGGCCAATAGCTCAGAACTGATCCCTGATTTGTCAAACACTTGACCCACCATTTTTGTATGAATTTCCTCACCACTGTGGGAGGAACAGATAATTGCCAGCTCCTCGGGAGTGAACTGAAATTTCTGATACGCACCAGACCGCAAAACAGCCATTGCCTGCAGGGGTTTTGCTGATGAGCGAACATAAGTTAGATAATAGGGATCACCGTAGGACTTAATGATTTCACCGACTGCATTGGTAATTACCCCATAACCCACATGAAAACTCTCCACCCGATCGGAGCGAGTGACCTGGGTGAGTAGTGAACTCATAGCACCTGAGCTTTAAAATCTCGAATGGCAGTTTCCAGACCAACAAAAATTGAACGAGCCAAAATAGCTCGACCAATCACTACATTTTCCACAGCCTCAATACTTATTAATGGCATAACGTTTTGAAAATTGACACCACCATTAACGGCAACACCAAGACCATTCTTCTCTGCTGTACGGGCCATGAGAGCGATCTGCTCCTGCATCTCAGCTTGACCGGTGGCACTGGCATTCTCTGAATAATGCTTAACGTTCAATTCCACCAGGTCAGCTTGTAGACGATAAGCTTTTTTTAATAGCCCAATATCCGGGTCTAAACAAAAGGAAATGAGTTTGCCTGCGTCCTTGAACTGAGGAATGAAGGTTTCCAGATCGGCACCATAATCTTCAAAGAGATTATCTCCAGCAAAAGTAACCTGCTTAACAGGGAGGTTTAAGGCCAGCTGCAGCAACTCAGCTCGCGGTGTTATCTTTAATGCGAATCGGCTATTCATGGCCGCTGCAATAGTCAGCTCCAGATCTTTTTCTGTAAAGGATGGTGAGCGACCGTCGTAGGTAAGACTAAAACTGTCAACTCCTGAAAGCACAGCGATGGTCACGACTCCAGGTAGATTTATTCCATCCAATTTTAGCTGCTGGTTTGCCTCACAAAAAGCATCAAGGTTTAATTCCATTTGTGCCATAGTTTACCCTCGAATTTTCTATAAATCTTGCTTGTCAATGTGCCAGCTTTGAGACCGACACTAAATCAAATCCCGCTTCTGCCAGTGCGGGTAAATACTTTTTCATGGTTCTCAGGGTGTTGGGGCGGCAATGCCCAATCCCAATGGCCTCTCCACGCTCTTTGGCAATTCTGGCCAGGCGAAAAAGCTCTCCGGCAATGGCTTCAGAATCATCCACCTCATCCAGAAATACATCCCGGCTATTCGTCGGGACATTACGTTCCCTGGCCATACTTTCTCCGATGGAGGCGGCAATAGTACGACTATCGATGAAGAACATGTTCTGCTCTAACAGATAGTCTGTTACACCCGTCATAACCTTACGGCTTTGGGTTCCTCCGCTCCCCTGATGATTGTTCATGCCACTAGCTTTGGGAACATCCTTATGGGCTTTCTTCAGGCGGCGCTGAATCTCACCATCACTAAGGTCATCAGACAAGGCAAAGTCAGGTTCACTGGTAGAGTTAGTCACTGTAATCATAGGCATGTGAATCAAGGTCTGTATACCACGGTTGTTAAGACGCTCATCCACCTGGGTTGAATAAGGCCGTCCCGGGATCACAGCAGCTGTATATGATTCCTTCAAAGCAATAAACCCATTAATTGTCTCATTCATTGAATAGCCAAAGTCGTCAATGATTACTGCAAGCTGAGGTCGCTTGGATACCTTAGCGATATCAGCCGGTAGAATCGATGTGGGTGGTGCTTTCTCCTCTGGAAACTCAAACCGATAGACAGACCAGATAGTAGAATCACTACCTACCTGAAATTCCCACTGGTCAGTAGTTTTGGTCGTTTGTTTAACTTGAAACCCAAAACCTCCCAGAGTGCTCTCCAGTAATTTTTCAATTTCTGTAGGACGAATCTTTTTACTGTCAGCAATTATAAATGTATGTGTCCCGACACCGTCATCACTCAATCGCCCTTCCACAAATTCCAACCCGGGAAAACGTCTGGTCAGGGTTTGGTCTAAGCGGGTGTTAAGGGTGAAGTATCCTTCGTAGAGAGCTTGTTCAGATATGATCTCAGGTTCATAAGTATTGGTGGCATTCCACATGACTACCCAAACCACCACCACTACGAGAATGAGTGATATCAGGAATAGTTTCAGTATGTTGCCCCAGTTTTTCGCTGGCTTTAATGGGTCTTTGTAATAAGTGTATCTCATATATTTGTTATTATAGTTTTCTGGCAGCTTGTGTCCACTCAAAAAGAGGACTCTTTGACAGATAATTATGGTCCAATATTCAATGCTTTTACATTATAACTTCAGATTTATTGTTTCTCTGTCAAAACAGCATTGATCTTAGACTTTATCAAATCTACAGCCACCATATTCATACCCCCTTCAGGGATGATCACATCAGCCAGATACTTATTGGGTTCCACAAACTGATAATGCATGGGTCGCACTGTCTCACGATACTGTTCAATCACTGAATCTACTGAGCGACCTCGCTCAATGATGTCCCTTTTCAGTCTCCGAATAAAGCGAATATCCGATGGTGTGTCCACATAGAGTTTCACATCCATTTTTTTAGTTAACTCAGGGAAGTTGAGTGCCATTATTCCCTCGATAATTATAACTTTATGCGGTTCAACACGCTGGGTCTCTTTCGCCCGGTTATGAGTGGCAAAATTATAAATGGGAATCTGAACAGTCTTCCCGGCGCAAAGTTCTTCCACATGCTTGACTAAAAGATCAATCTCAAGAGAGGCCGGATGGTCAAAATTTACCATTGAGCGTTCCTTGCGTGTCATCTCTGATAAATCCCTATAATAGGAATCCAAATCCAGTCGCAGCACTTCTCCCGGGCCATAGGCTTTTAAGATATTTTTAGCAATCGTGGTTTTTCCAGATCCGGTTCCCCCGGCAATTCCGATGATAATCGAATTCATGTTACTCCTCATGATAGAAGGGCTCTAAAGACGTAGGCAAAAGCAATTCCTAAATAATTCCCAATGGCATAGCCAATGATTCCCGTAGTCAGTCCTGACAGGATCACCTCTTTATTGTTTAGGGCTTTGGCAACCACGGGAACAAATGGTGGTGAGCAAACCGCTGACACAGAAGTGATTAAAAAGGTGTCTGTATCGATCTTGAATACTTTGCAAAAACCGGCATGAAGCAGCATGGTGCCAAAAACTACAAAATTCACAAAGAACATCAGAGGCCAGTTAATATTCACCAATTGTTCCAGATTGGCCATAGAGCCAACGATCAAACTGAAAACCAGGATGATATACATCCCAAACTGAAAAGTCATAGGGATAGTCCGCATCCTTTGATTAAAAGAAAAGGCAATCCCAAGGCTAGTGATCAGCAACATGATGGCTGCTGTAGAGTATTCATCAGGGATCAGTTGTGACAGACCGAAACTCAGCCCTAAGATCAATATTGAGACTCCAAAAGCTGCCAGAAGCCCCTGCATAATTTTTAATTTAAAAATACCCTCATAACTATGAATATTCTCATTTTGACCATTTGCAGTCTGTATTAAACCACTTGGTTTGAATTTTGGCAATACCCGATTGAAGACTCTCTGCCCCACGGTCATAACAAACATCAGATAAATGATACCATTGACTGCATCGTAGGTATGCATCATAATGAACTGGGTAGAATCCACATCCAGGGCTGTCTTAATAGCGGCTAAATTTGGAGTGCCACCTGTATAAAGACCAATAGCCATTCCACCAAATTGCCAGGCGTTGTCAACTCCATTTCGAATAAGCCAGGAGCCAACACCAGCAACCATTACAGCCAGAATCGTAGCTCCTAACATGGAAAGAATTGCTTTTCCTGCTGAATGCAGCCAGGAGCGAACATCCATAGAAAAAAGCAACAGTGGTAAAGCCAAAGCAACAGTAGCACCACTAAGTGTATCCTGTAATTCTGCCGCGCTATTCGGCAGTAGCCCGCTATTACCCAAAAGAATACCAAAAAAGTACGCCAAAATTACCGAACCAATCTTATTCACAAGAGAAAATTTTTGGCAAAGCCAAAGTATGATTACTGGGAAGATGAAATAAAACCCGATCAGTACTGGTGTGGGGATCATAGATTTAAATCTTTCTATTTTGAATTCAATGGAAAGCAATATAGTCACTATAATCATTCTCCAAAATGTTTAGCACTCTCCCCTTGTTTGCCGGAATGAAAAAGAGCAATTTGCATCATGACTATAAAAACAGCATTTCCCTACCTGCCCGATCCAGCAAGTTTTGAGCAGGAGACGCTCCGCTTTCTCTCAAAATTTCGGTTTGATGGAGACAAGCCCTCACTGAAACATGTCACAGCGGTTTCACACTATTTCAGTCGCATACCTTATGAGAATATCAGTAAGATCATTAAACGAGAACAGTATGAAGGGCAGTCACTGTTTCGGCTGCCAGCTGAATTAACTGAAGATCACTATGCCTGGCATGCTGGCGGAACTTGTTTTTCTTTAACCTATTTCCTAGCGGGAATCTACACCATACTGGGGTATGATGCGCAACCATTGATATGTGACCTGAATTGGGGTGAGAATAATCATTCAGCGGTTACGATTAACTTTGCCAGACAGCGGTTTCTTGTAGATCCTGGCTATATGATTTTTACACCCCTGCCTTTGATTCAGAAAACTGTGCGGACACAACTTTCTGCTGAAACCGGCGTGGAATTACGTTTTATTAAAGAATCTGATTATTATGAGCTTTACACCTTTCGTAAAGGACAATTTACTCGACGATATTTATTTATTGACAGGGTAATTCCTTATGCTGAGTTTGCCCAGTACTGGGCGACTTCCTTTGACCTCCCCGGAATGAATGACCTTACCCTGACTCAGGTCCGTGATACTGAAATGCTTTTCATTCAAGGGGATTTTATCAAGATCACCAGCCCGGAAAAGGTCGAAAAGATACGGGAAATGAACCAGGCTGAAATATTGATTCAGAATCGCTTTGGGATTTCATTAGAGAAGGTTGAAGAGGCACGCCATATTCTGAAAATGCAATTTCAATAATGATGATGTTTTTTTACAACCAGTCTCCGTTAAAGCTACTACTGGCAGGCGAAGCAAACGAAATCCACGAATAAAGTTTTAATAGGAATCACAACTACCACTGTAAACGGGATCCAAAGCATTGAGAGCATAAAGAAAATAGGTGCGGTATTTAATAGTTCTTTTGTGTTATACCAATTGTACTTCAAAGGAATCTATATGAATTCAAAAGATTTTTCTGTTTTACAATCTTTAAATTTTAAGCATAGCTTGAGCTATGGTTGGAATTTTAAGAACAGTAAAACTGGAAAAGATGAAGAATGCATAGATTGTTTTGAGGCGTAATTGGTATTAA
>JAUVKO010000076.1 GCA_030596225.1 Fidelibacterota bacterium | reverse complement strand
CAGGTGGGTTGGATCATGAATTACCCGGATAATGATACACTATTCGAGATTGGTGGAAAAGGGTTGCGCTTGCCTCAGAAAAGCACTTATTATTTCCCTAAATTACCTACTGGTATGGTTTTTCGAGAATTGGAGGACTAGAATCTGATGAAACCAAAATTATTTATTCCAGGACCCACTCATGTGGATCAGGCAATCCTGGATGCCATGGCGCAATATCCTATCGGTCATCGAACTGCTGACTACCGTGAACTGCAATCCAAGGTTGTAACCGGGATCAAAAAACTTCTGTATACTGAGCAGTCAGTATTGATCTCCACCAGTTCAGCTACAGGTTTGATGGAAGCAGGTGTTCGTAATCTCAGCAAGCAAAGAGTGGCCAATTTTATATGTGGTGCATTTTCCCAGCGTCAGGCCGATATCACCCGTATCTGCGGTTTAGATCAAGATGATTTTCAGGTTGAGTGGGGACAGGCTACTACTGCAGAACAGGTTGAAACTGCGCTATCTACCGGTGATTATGATCTTATTACAGTGGTTTTCAACGAGACTTCTACCGGCGTCATGAATCCACTTGGGGAGATAGGGGAGGTTGTTAAAAAATACCCCAATGTTCTGCTCATGGTGGATGCTGTCAGTGGTATGCTGGGTGCTCCTATCAAAGTTGATGAGTGGGGCATTGATATGGTGCTGGCAAGTGTACAGAAAGCCTGGGCTTTACCACCCGGTTTTGCTGTGATGTCTCTCTCAGACCGTGCCCTGGAACGAAGCCGTTCCATTCCGGAAGCTCAAAAGGGGTTTTATTTCGACTTTGTACGTATGCATAAGGCTGGTGAGAAGTCGCAAACAACAGTTACTCCCAGTATTGCTCATCTGTATGCCCTTGCCGTTCAGCTGGATCGTATCAATGCCGAAGGTTTGGACAATCGATTTGCTCGACACCATGCTATGGCAGTAAAAGTACGGGAATGGGGCCAAAAGCAGTTTGGTCTCTTTGCCAGTCCCGGATTTGAATCTGACACACTCACCTGTTTTAGAAACGAAGCTGATATTGATCTTATCGCCCTAGTTGAGAAGATGAAAAATAGGGATTATTTGATATCAGGCGGGTATGGTGACTTGAAAGGGAAAACCTTTAGGTTAGCTCACATGGGTGACCTGCAGATAGCAGATATTAATGATGTTCTTAGCGTTTTAGATGAGGTAATCAAAGAACTATGACAAATAAGATACTGATCACTGATCCGCTGTCTCCCGCCGGGAAAGTGGTGCTCACAGAGGCTGGCTTGGAAGTTATTGAGATCCTGGATGGTAATACTGATAAATTGAACGCAGTCCTGCCAGAGATTGAAGGTTGGATCATTCGCAGCGGTACTACTATTGGTCCAAATGAGATTCAGCAGGCATCATCTTTAAAAGCCATTGGTCGTGCCGGTGTTGGTGTAGATAATATTGATATTGAAGCTGCAACTGCTCAAGGGGTTGTTGTTATGAACACACCGGGAGGAAACACTATCTCTGCCGCTGAGCACACTATTGCCCTGATGATGTCTCTGGCGCGGAATATTCCCGCAGGTGATAGCTCCACAAAAGCAGGTGACTGGGAGCGGAAGGCGCTGGTCGGCACTGAGCTCAATGGAAAAACCCTCGGTATCCTTGGACTTGGACGAATCGGCCAGGAAGTTGCCCGACGTGCTTTGGGACTACAGATGAAGGTTATTGGATATGACCCCTATGTTTCAGAAGATCAACTTATTGTAAAGGATATTGCCATACACAGTCTTCAAGAAGTAATTGAAAATGCAGATATCCTATCACTTCATTTACCACGCAATAAAGATACTTTAAACCTGATCAGCACTGCTGAATTGGGGATGATGAAGTCATCGTCAATGCTAATAAACTGTGCTCGGGGGGGACTGGTCAATGAATCAGATTTAGCAAGAGCCTTAAATGAAGGAATCATCTCTGGCGCAGCAATTGACGTTTATTCAGAGGAGCCTCCGGTCAATAATCCCTTACTCAGCGCAAAAAATATTATTCTAACTCCACACCTTGGGGCAAGCACGCAGGAAGCGGGAGAAAATGTAGCGGTGCAGGTTGCAACTCAGATGATGGATTATATTCTGCATGATCGCTTGAATAATACGATCAATCTGCCCATTGCGGATATGAGCATTCTTAAAACCATTGGGCATTCTTTAGAGCTGGCCAGGAAGATCGGTCGTCTTCAGCATCCCTTGCACACGGCCGCTGTCAAATCCCTTCGTTTAAGCTATAATGGTGATTCGGAACATATTCAACCGCTACTCTATTCAGCTTTTGAGGGGATAATGCAGGATCGCTTCGATGGTGTCATTAATCTGATAAATGCCCAGTCAGTGGCTCAATCAAAAGGTATTTCGCTGAGCACTCTTCATGATCCTGAGCTAAGTCACGTGCAAAATGTTATGGCAATTAAAGTTGAATCTGAAAACGGAGCAACCTGGGAATTGCACGGCTATACGGATATTCAAGGGGGGCATCGTCTTACCAAGGTGAATAATTATCATGTAGATGCTTTGCTGGATGGTCCCCTGGTCCTGATCCTGAATGTTGATGTTCCTGGTGTTGTCGGTGACGTTGGAACTCTTTTTGGAGATTATGGAGTCAATATTGCTGAATATTCACTCAGTCGTAAGGTTGGTGATATAGCACTTTCATTGATCAAATGTGATTCGAAACCGGTAACAGAAATGTTTGAAAAATTAAAGAGTATTTCTTCCATTAAGGAGTGTTATTTTCTTGGGTGATCGATGCCCTGGTTTTTTCGCTTAAAAAAAATGAAAAACCGGCCGCTACATCCGATAATTTAAATATGAGGTGAAGGTATGACCGACGAAGCAAAACAACCAGAACAAGAAGAACCTAAATCAGACCGCACATCCAAGCGGATGAATGATATGTTTAAAGGTTTGCGTGAGTTTGGATCTGCTGCCATGGAAAAAGCTGAAGAATTTGGCAAGATTGCCACTGAAAAAGCAGAAGAATTATCCAAATTAGGCAAGATCAAGCTAGATCTTCACCAGCTAAAACGCAGTCGAACAAAGGCATTAGCGAAACTGGGCGAATTGGTTTTTAGCTTAAGCAAAGCCAAATTAGCTAAATTGACTGAACAGGAAGCCTATGTTACTTTGACCAAATCCGTTAAGGAATTGGATTTGGAAGTCAAGAAAAAAGAAGCCCAGGTTAATGACATCACATCTGAAGAAGAGGATACAGAAGTCAAAAAGTAGAGCTGATTCTATGGGCATAAATCCAGTAAGACGAGAATCACTATTTTTTTACTCAAAAACCCTTGTTATCAATTATGGTTCAGAGTATACTTCATAATCTAAGAAGATGGGAGCCGAATCGCTAAGATGATCGGAAGGAAAAGTAGTTATAGTATGAATGCAGGTGATGGATTTCGCTTTTTCCTGATTAGCGATAAAAAAAATCGCGTAAAAGAACTTTTTTTCTCCAAACCACTTATCTATAGCGTAAGCTTCACTATGGTGATGCTTGTTATGGGTGCCGGTGCTTTCCTTTTTTCAAGCTTATCCAACGCTCAGTATGATCTTAAAGTTCTTAGCCTGAAGAGTCATAACAAGGAACTGGTTCGGGTCATGGAAGACATGAAGATTCGTTTAGATGATGCAGAGGTTAAGCTAACTGAACTGGTAGAGCAAGACGAAGCTTTACGTGTATATGCTGATCTTCCCTCCGTGGATGATGATGTTCGGGCTCTGGGTACTGGTGGTGCCGTTAACGATTTTGCACAGAATTATGATGAACTTATGCCTGCTACTGACCTAAATCTTAATTCTCTTGAAAGTAATCTAGCGGGTTTGGGTCGTGAGATTACGTTACAGCTTAATAGTTATGAACAGATATACTCAAAATTATCACAGGATGTTGACCGCCTGCGTCGAACTCCTTCCATTCTCCCAGTTAATCGGGGTTATTTAACATCCAGTTTTGGTGTACGTACAGACCCGTTTACCCATAAGCGCCGTATGCATCACGGTCAGGATTTTGGTGTCCTTTCCGGAACGCCTGTGTATGCAACTGCCGACGGTGTTGTTAAGGCAAGAAATGGTAAAACAGGTTATGGCAACACAGTCATTCTAGATCACAGTTACGGAATCAAAACTATATATGCACATTTGAGCAGCTATGCGGTAAAGCCAGGGGATTTAGTGAAACGTGGCGACTTGATCGCTTACTCAGGAAATACAGGAAGAAGCACAGGACCACACCTTCATTATGAAGTGAGGGTTAAGAATGTTCCGGTTAATCCACGTCATTATTTTCTCACGGATAAGATTGAATTGTAATCATTTAAGTAATCGCAATTTTAACGTCCGGTTTGTCTGGGCGTTTTTTTTATCCGCCGCAACAAAAAACCTAAAATTCTATCATTGAAGCATGCGAAAAATAATTAGCCAATCTTTTCTTCTATTATTAATCATCACTATAGGATTAAGTGCCGAGTCTGATGATGTGATTCGCATTCGAGCTGTGGGAGACATTATGCTGGGTACAGTCACACCGGACGGCTTTCTACGCCCGGAAGAGAAAGGAAATATTTTAAAATATATCAGTCCCTTACTCAATGACGCTGACCTCACAATTGGCAATCTGGAGGGAACCCTTTGTGATAGTGGAGTAACGGATAAGTGCGAGCCTGACTCATTGGATTGCTATCTATTTCGCATGCCTGAGATCTATGGTGAGGATCTTAAGCAATCTGGCTTTGATTTTTTATCCCTGGCTAATAACCATGTGGGTGATTTTGGACCAGAGTGTGTAAATCGGACTGAGTATATACTGGATTCTCTTGGCATTGGGTGGTCAGGTCGCCCGGGTAGCTATTCCAGTAGGACTGTTAGAGGTGTTAGGGTGGCCTTTATCGCTTTTCATAGTGGTGGAAACTGTAACAGTTCGTTAGATCAAAATGCTGCAGCTGAGTTCATTGCCCAAGTGAAGTCTGACCATGAGCTTGTCATTATCTCGATCCATGGAGGAGCTGAAGGACTGGCTGCAATGTCTTTGCCGGACAGTATGGAATATTACATGGGGGAACAGCGGGGGCATCTGCGGAAATTCTCGCATATGCTGGTCAATGCCGGAGCAGATCTGATTCTCGGACATGGTCCTCATGTTGCTCGTGCCATGGAAATTTATCAAGGAAAACTGATTGCCTATTCATTGGCAAACTTTGCAACCTACGGCCGTTTCAATCTTTTAGCCGACCGCCGTTTTGGAGGCATTCTCGAAATTGAACTCACGGAATCAGGAAGGCTTGCTAAAGCAAAAATCATTTCCACAGAGCAAAAATATTGGGGGGTTCCGCTGTTAGACCGGGAACATCGATTTACCTTCTTAGTTGATTCCTTATCCAGAGCAGACCTGCCGGGGACTGGTATCCATTTGACACCTGACGGACACCTGATTCTGGAAGATCAGGGCAGGTAGAGCTAAGTTTTAATACCAATTGTACTTCAAAAGATGAAGAATGCATAGACTGTTTTGAGGTGTAATTGGTATAATACCCTTGTAGGTCAAAGTCGCTAAAAATATATTCGTCGTTGTTAAGCGATACGTAAAATGTTGTTGAAAGAAGGATCAGATCATTAATACTCCCCCAAAATATTATATAGAAACTTATGGCTGTCAAATGAATGAATACGATTCAGAATTGGTGGCCGGTATTCTCGAAAACCAAAATTATATCAGGACAGATGCAGCGGATGAAGCTGAATTGATCCTGCTTAATACCTGCTCAGTCAGGGAGCATGCCGAAGAGAAGGTTCATGCTCGTTTGAGCAATCTGAAATTCTTAAAAAAGAAGAATCCCAAGGTCATAATCGGCGTACTGGGATGTATGGCACAGAACCTTAAGGAAGATCTGCTTCGCACAAAACCCTATGTTGATGTAATACTGGGACCAGACTCGTATCGGCGACTTCCTGAACTGCTATCACAACGCAATGAATCCAACGATAATTATATCGATACAAAATTAAGTCGGATGGAAGTCTACGATGACCTTTTCCCTGCTCGCAGAGAGGGAATCAATGCCTGGATATCCATTATGCGCGGTTGTAATAAATTCTGCTCTTTCTGCATTGTTCCTTTTACCAGGGGACGTGAACGCAGTCGCCCTATTGAAAGCATTATTGATGAGATTAAACAGGTACGTGACGCGGGTTTTATTGAAGTGACTCTATTGGGGCAGAACGTAAATTCTTTTCACCATGAAGGTAGACGGTTTCACGAGTTGCTGCTGGAAGTTGCCAAGATAGACGGTATTGAGCGTATCCGCTATACCTCACCACATCCTCAAGATTTTGATGATGATCTACTCCGGGTTCACACAGAGAACGCCAAGGTTTGCAATCACATTCATTTTCCCTTACAGGCCGGGAGTGATCGGGTGCTTAAAAACATGAATCGGACCTATACAAAACAACATTTCCTGGCACTTGCACAGAAAATGCGGGAACAGATTCCCGGATTAGCGCTGAGTACGGATATGATCGTCGGTTTTCCCGGAGAGACTGAAGCTGATTTTCAGGAGACCCTGGATGTGATGAAACAGGTGAAATTTGATACAGCCTTTACCTTTAAATATTCATCAAGACCTGGAACAAAAGCAGCTGAGTTCACAGATACGGTAGCGGAAGAGGCAAAGCAAGATCGCCTCCAACGTATGATCGTATTGCAAAAAGAACACACTCTGGAGAGAAATCGACTGCACATTGGAGAAGTTTTAGAGGTGCTGGTCGAAAAAGATTCAAAAAAATCTGAAAAACAACATCAAGGTAGAACACGTTCCAATAAAATTGTTATATTTGATAAAGTCGGTGAAAAACCGGGTGATCTGGTTAATGTGAAAATTATTGACGCTCAAGGGATCACTTTGTTTGGCCAGATTATAGATTGAGGGAGCAAATGAAAGAACTTAAAATCTTTATTACCATTGCAATTATCTTAACCATTGTCTGGGTTTTTACCCAGAATGCTACACTAGTTGAATTGAAGTTAATGGGTGCTGTGTATTCGGATATACCTCTTTACGTCGTGATCCTTGGCAGTGTAATTCTAGGTATATTATTTGGTTTTTCGATAACCATTGGTCAGAATATTAAACTTCGTCAAGGGCTGAAGTTAATTGATAGAGAACGGGTAAAATTGCAGGGTGAAGTTGATAAACGTCGCCAGGCTGTCCTTGAAGAAGAGGATGATGTGGAGACTCAAAGCAAATAGGAACCGGGCTTAATCATGGACATTATCACATTATTTGTATTGCTCTTAGTTTTAGTAGCCTTTGCTTTCTTGATTCGCTTCTTTTTCTTTAGCAATCCCAAAAAGATCAGTGCTCATGATGCGGAGATCAGAGCGTTGAATTTCATTTTGGTTGGTGAAAAAGAACGAGCATTGAAATTACTCCGTGAAATTGGCCGCAAGGATACTTCCAATCTTGGTGTCTATCTTCAGGTTGGAGATTTATATCGCCAATTAGAGAATTATGAATCTGCAATCAAGGTGCATAATGAAGTTTTGGAGAGAACCGGGATCAGTGAGGAGATGCGTCTCATGGCTCATGAGCGACTGGCCCTGGATCACGAAGCTTTAGAACAGTATGCAGAAGCAGCTCAACACGCAAAATCCATGCTCAAGATCAACAAGAAGAACCTTTGGGCCTTGAAAGCCTTACATCGTTATGCCGTTCGACGCAAAAAATGGAATGTTGCTATACAAGCATTCCAAAAGGAGAATTCTGCCGGTGGAACGGCTGATTCGTTACTCCCGTCGGTCTATAAAACTGAGGAAGCACTCCAGTCCAAGGCATCAGGAGATAAATCTGCAGCTATTTCGATGCTGAAGCAGGCGATTAAGCTGAATAGCAAGTGCGCAGCACCCTATTATCATCTTGGTAAGATTCGCCAGGAAGAGGGAAATTTTAAGCATGCCATTGATTTTTACACTACATTTGTTGAACTGGATCCAACAGCTGGAAGCATCATTTTTGCCGAGATCGAAAAGATGTATTTTGAGCTGGGGCAATTTGAACAGGTGGAACAGTTCTATCAACGTCTGCATAAAAAACAGCCGGATAACCTGGAAGTGATCATTGGATTAGCCAATTATTTTGAGCGCAAAGGGGAATATCGTGATGCGTTGACCCTCTTGGAAGAGGTGAAAGATCCAGATTATAATAATCTGAGTTTTATCCTTGGGCATCTCCATATACTTGAAAAATTGGGACACAAAGATGCCCTCAAATCGGCTATCGATGATTTCATCGTATCGGATCGCAAAAAGCGGATTCTCACTTGCCCGAATTGTAGTCATGTGAAAGAAGAACCTAGCTATATCTGTGATAAATGCGGATGGGTAAAACACTCCTGAATAAAATTATAGTTCTTCTGGTGGCTTGTGTCATTGGAAGTCCCGTCACCTCCTTCAGTCAGGATGTTGATGGCTTATTAGCGCTTATCCGGGAAGGGGAGCTGGATAGTGCCAAAATTGTGCTCTCGGATTTAAGCTTTGCCCACCCGGGACACCCGGGAGTACGCTATGCACGAGCTCTCATTCAAACAGATGCCTTAATAGCTGCAGGTCTCTATAAAGATATCATTCGCAATCATTCAAATAGTCGGTATATGGCAGGATCTCTCATGCACCTGGGCGAATACTACT
>JAUVKO010000276.1 GCA_030596225.1 Fidelibacterota bacterium | reverse complement strand
TCCAGAAATGTCATTTTCATTTCATACATTCCACCTGAAATATGTTTCTGTACATCAAATCCCATACTATCAAATAAGTGCATCATTCTGGTATTACTGATGATCACATCAGCTGTAAATCCCAGAAGTCCCTGCTTTTTAGCCAAGAGAGTAAGATAGCGCAATAATTCACGTCCAACCCCCAATTCCTGATGGTCATCTCTGATCACAAATGCCACATCAGCAGTATGGGTAGACCCAATGATGGCATACTGTCCCAAACCAACCAGGTGCTCCCGGTCTCCCTCATGCGTAAATGCCAAGAGAATGATCTCGCTGGTATAATCGATGACCACAAAGTCCTGCAACCTCTCGTGAGGCATATCCTTCCTTTCAGAGATAAAACGGCGCTGCAGACTAGCATCTGACAATGAGTAGAAGAAATCCTTTAGGAGTGGCTCATCACTGATCTTAACCGGACGCAGGAATATCTCCAGCCCATCTGAAGTGGTACGATAGGTTTCAAGCTCTTTTGGATATTCTCCGGCTTTACCGGCAATAAAGGCCTGGTCCTGATAGATCAGATTTTGTTCTTTGGCTTTGCGGATCAGCTCCGCCCGGAATTTTGGATGGGCAATAGAGATAAGTTCCATGGTCCGCTCACGAATATTCTTACCATGGAGATAAGCAATCCCGTACTCAGTGACCACATAGTGAATATCACCGCGATTCAAAGTTACTCCTGCCCCGGATTTTAAAAATGGTACGATACGTGAAACATCGCCATTCTCAGCAGTTGAAGGGATAGTGAGGATAGTTTTCCCTTTTCTTGCAAGAATTGCCCCTCGCATAAAATCTGCTTGTCCGCCGATCCCACTATAAAAGACTTTCCCTAATGATTCCGCTGTAGCCTGTCCGGTAAGATCTATCTCAAGCGCAGAATTAATTGCAGTCATGTTATCATGTTGAGCAATGACACGAGGATCATTGGTGTAATCAACAGTTTTAAAATCAATAAATGGGTTATCATGTAAATAATTATAGGTATCAGCTGACCCCATACTGAAGGTGGCAATAGTCTTTCCACGATTAAGGGTCTTTCTAGAATTGTCGATAACCCCTGCTTTCATAAGCTTGACCAATCCATCTCCCAGTAATTCAGTATGTACGCCTAAATGTTTCTTTTGGGTCAGATTGGAGAGGATTGCATTGGGTAAACAGCCATAACCTACTTGAATCGTATTTCCATCTTCTATCAAAGTTGCAACATATTTACCAATGCGATCAGCTACAGCATTGTCCTGCTCATCCTTGTATTCCAGCAGGGGTTCTTCATGACGGATTACATAATCAACATCCGAAATGTGAATAAAACCATCACCATGGATACGGGGCATGCATGGATTTACCTGTACAATAATCGTTTGAGCCTTTTCGGCAGCAGCCTTCACAATATCAACACTTACTCCCAAACTCATAAATCCGTGGGAATCCGGACAGGATGCCTGAATAAGGGCTACATCAACAGGAACATGACCACGTGAAAACAAACGTGGAATCTCAGAAAGAAAAATTGGAGTATAATCAGCCAAACCGGCATTAACAGCACCACGGGTACTGTTACCAATAAAAAATGAATTGTGCCTGAAATTGTGCTTAAACTTCTCTTGGGTGTAGGGAGCCAAACCCAAAGACCAGACCTGGATGACTTCAGCATCAAAAAGTGCTTTTGGATCAGATTCGATGTAATCAACCAGCGATTTAATTAGAAATTGCGGTTCGCCACAGGCAGTATGAACAAAGATACGATCACCACGATGTAAGGTCTTAAAAGCTTCTCTGACAGAAACAAATTTTTCAGGATACTGCTCTTTCAACAGCTCTAATACATTGTTCTGCTGTGTATTACTTGTCATCCTGCCAACTCACTTTCTTGTACTCTCAAATCATAGTATATAATGCAAATAAAGTGCCTGAGCCCGACAATAGCAAAAGAATATTCAAAGATAATTGCAATCCGGAATTCGCACAATTTATAGAACTCACAACAAGCCTCACCAATGCCATTTATGGGACTAGGAATTTAGTCGTTCCAGAATTACAGGGATGGCTTCTTTTCCCCGTCTGTAGCCTTCGCTAATAGCCTTTTCTGCTAAATCAAAATCAAAGAATTTCATATCACCCAGCCGTGGTTGGATCAATACATCCGGTGTATGCGTTAACAAGTTCATCTGTTCGATCTTTTTCTGCATGATATTCAATGATGATCCGAGAACCTCAAAAATGTGAGGTGATGCTTCCTCCCGACTGAACCATTTATTGATCTTGGTATTCACTGACTTCCCCGCTGACCCATAACGTTCTACCCAGGATCTGATTACTTCTAAACGTTTCATTTCGACACCAGCAGAATTGCTTTCGTCTAACTTTTTACCATGACCCCTGGAACGCTTTGAGATTCGCTCGGAATTGACATCGACAGCTATCACAATATCTGCCCCCATTTCCCGGCATACATCTACGGGCAAAGGATTTACCACTCCGCCATCCAGCAACCAACGACCTTGGATCTGAATAGGGGGCAACAAACCGGGAACGGCCATACTGGCTCGCAAGGAATTAGAAATGCTTCCTTCAGAAAGAACAACCTGTTCCCCGGTATATAGGTCCGTCGTAACCATTTGCACCGGGATATCTAGATCTTCAAAGTTA
>JAUVKO010000153.1 GCA_030596225.1 Fidelibacterota bacterium | reverse complement strand
TCCGGGTTCACGTTCTTTGATGTACCAGGCATTCTCTGCCACCCGAGTCATATCGTGGACAATAGAGATTCCATGTTCATTGGTAAGTTCACGTAAGGCCTTAATATTTCCCATGGCGATGGGCTGTCCACCGGCCATGTTTACGGCAGTGGCAATACAGACGTAGGGAATCTTATCTGCCCCTACTTTAGCAATCAGGTCTTCCAGCTTTTTTAGATCTACATTGCCCTTGAAAGGATGTTCACTTTCAGTATCATGGGCTTCATCGATGATCACATCAACGAAGGTGCCACCGGCCAATTCCTGATGCAGACGAGTAGTGGTAAAATACATATTCCCCGGGACATAATCCCCATCTTTGATGAGGATCTGAGACATCATATGTTCCGCTGCTCGTCCCTGATGCGTGGGAATAATGTGTTTATACGAATAAAAATCCTGAATGGTTTTTTCCAAATGATAAAAATTGCGACTTCCGGCATAAGCTTCGTCTCCGAGCATCATTCCAGCCCACTGCCGGTCACTCATGGCATTGGTGCCACTATCTGTTAAAAGATCTATATATACATCATCTGATCTCAACAGAAATGTATTGTATCCGGCTTCTTTAATAGCCTTGATACGATCATCACGAGAGGTCATTGTCAGGTGTTCAACCATTTTTATTTTCCATGGTTCTGCCCAGGATTTTCGATGTGTCATTTTAATTCTCCATCCATAAACATGTAAAAGCATTAATTATACAAGGTGCCCTGAACATCGCCGAAAAGCAAAAGTCACCACCTTGCAGTCAAAGCTGAATTGAAGGATAAGTATTTCAAGTCAGCACATTGAACAACCAAGCAAGAAGCGTTCCATTAGGATAGACTCCGTTTATGGATACCCGATATCGGCCACCGAGTAATTTTGTGACAACGGAACTAACATTGTTTCGAGGTGATCGAACGTTAGAATCCAGTTTAGCCACAGGTATAAGGTTTAGTGGTACGCCCCCTATCTTCACTCTGTTACGATAGGTAAAGACAGAATTATAAATAGCCTCTACGTTTTAGCCATTCACGACCAGCTGTATTTTTGAAATACCTTTCTCGTGTTCGTGCTTCCATAGCTGAATTATACTTTTCCCAATAAACCAATCTCCAATTGGTCCCACGACGAGTCCATTTACTCATACCAGAATTATGCTCATCTAGCCTGCGTTTTAAATCTTTAGTCATCCCAATGTAAGTCAATTTTTCATGTGAATGAATTACATAGACATGCCAATCTGTGTTTGACATAAATATCGACCCTTATGTAAGCTATTGTTTGACTCGCTATGATGGGGCTTGCTTGCCGACTATCTGTGTCATTTAGCTGAAAGACGGTGATAAGCTTGCTTATCGTAGCCCCTTACAGGGGCGTAGATAAGTACGCCCGACAGGATTGGCTGAGCGTCGTCCCTTCCGGACTCCCTCGCCTTCCTCCGCGGTGCTCCGGATCGAACGCTTGAATCCCTTTTAGCCACAGGTATAGTGTTTGAGAGTACGCCCGACAGGATTCGAACCTGTGGCCTCTTGCTCCGGAGGCAAGCGCTCTATCCAGCTGAGCTACGGGCGCATTATGAAACAGTGGTCATTATCACTGCTATTTTCGCAAATTTCAAACTCCGTAGCGAAGCTGCCTGTCCGGCGAAGTTCGAAGGACGAAGACGGACTTGTCTCGGCATAGTTCCGAAGGAACGACGCCGGAAGCTACGGGCACGTGTCTCGCCGAAGCTCAGTGAGCGTAGGCGAACGAATATTTTTTCTAGTAAATGTCATACTTCCTGCCTGCGCGTAGCCGCTTTGGCGAAGGCAGGCGAGTCCCTCTCCCTATTGGTCGAGCCTCAGCAAGACATTTTAAAAACGTGTTAAAGTATCATCCCCAATAGCCATGACAATCTATTTTAAGCTATTCTCCGCTGATTTTACTGTATTTGAGAGCAACATGGCAATGGTCATGACACCCACTCCCCCCGGTACCGGTGTGATTGCAGATACTTTATTTAAAACTGAGTTGTAATTCACATCACCCACTAAACGATAACCTTTTTCAGATCCGGGGTCATCAATGCGATTAATGCCAACATCAATGACGACAGCTCCTGCTTTGATCATATCCACATCGATAAACTCCGGGACGCCAGCAGCAGCTATCAGTATATCCGCTTGGCGAGTGTGGTAAGCCATATCAGGAGTCCTTGTGTGAACCAAAGTCACCGTTGAGTTACCCAAAGGACGTTTCTGGATCATGAGATTAGCCATTGGCTTACCCACAATATTGGATCGACCGACAATGACTACGTGTTTCCCCTGAGTCTCAATATCATAATAACGTAGAATCTCCAGGATTCCAGCAGGTGTGCATGAAACAAAGCCTTCCAAACCAAGCACTAGTTTACCAACACTAACCGGATGGAAACCATCTACATCCTTGTCTGGATCAATGGATTCAATTACACGCTGCTCGTCAATATGCTTTGGCAGTGGGAGTTGCACTAGAATGCCATGCACAGCTTTGTCAGCATTCAATTTATTGATAAGAGCCAGGAGCTCCTTTTCAGAAGTTCTTTCCGGCAAGCGCAATACTTGAGAATTAAACCCTAATTTTCCACTCTGACGTTCCTTGGAACGAATATAAACCTGAGATGCCGGGTCTTCCCCGACCAGAATAGCTGTTAAACCGGGTTTAACCCCCTGCTGGTCTAAAGCAGCAATACGGGTGGCAAGCTCAGCTTTTATGGCAGTTGAAACATCCTTGCCTCGCAGAATCAGTGGATTATTTGGCAATGGCGGTATTCCTCGATTCACGAATCACAACGACCTTGATCTGCCCGGGATAAGTCATTTCATCCTCAATTTTACCGGCAATATCCAAACTTAAACTCTGAGCCTTTAAATCGTCTATCTTGTCACTTTCAACCATAACACGGACTTCGCGTCCTGCTTGGATGGCATAAGATTTTGATACACCCTCAAAGCCTGTGGCAATTCCCTCAAGATTCCGGAGTCGCTTGATATAACTCTCCAAGGTATCACCGCGAGCACCGCGCCGAGAACCGCTAATAGCATCTGCAGACTGAACTAAAGCCGATATGGGTCCAGTCATGGGGACTTCTTCATGATGGGATTCAATAGCATTAATAACTGCATCAGGTTCACCATATTTCCGGGCATACTCACCACCGATCAAGGCGTGGGTACCATCAGTATTTCTATCAATGGCCTTCCCAATATCGTGTAGAAATCCAGCCCGGCGAGCTAGCACACCATCCATATTCAGTTCAGCAGCCATCAGGCCGGTTAACCAGCCCACTTCAATACTATGCTTCAAAATATTCTGACCATAACTGGTCCTATATTTCAAACGACCGATAAGCTTCATGATCTGAGCATGAAAAGCCGGCAGATGCAACTCCGCCAGAGCCTCCTCAGCTGCTATTCTCATCTCCTCATCAACATCTTTAGTAGCTTTTTTGATCATTTCTTCAATGCGTGCCGGATGAATCCGCCCATCCTGGACCAGATTTGTTAAAGCAACCCTGGCAATTTCACGGCGTACAGGATCAAATCCCGAGAGAACAACTGCCTCCGGAGTATCATCTACAATCAGTTCCACTCCAGTGAGTTGTTCAAAGGTTCGGATATTTCTTCCCTCACGCCCGATGACACGACCTTTCATCTGATCAGATGGCAATTCTACGACAGATACTGTAGATTCAGCTGTATGATCTGCAGCTGAGCGCTGAATCGCTGAAATGACAATCTTATTCGCCTCTTTAGTAGCATTAGCAATAGCACTATCTTTTATTTGTTTGGTAACTACTGAGGCCTCAACAAGGGCAATTTCCTTCATGTTCTCAATGAGCGTATTTTTGGCTTCATCCTTAGTCATCCGAGCAATGTGTTCTAGTTTCTGATTCTCTTCCTCAACCAGTTTATCATAGCTGATTTTCTCAATCTCAACTTCTTTAAGCTCCTGAGATACCTGGGCTTCAACTTTTCTGATCTCAAGTTCCTTGCGGTCCAGATTTTCAGATTTGTTATCCAGTTTCATCTCACGATTAGAGATATTCCGTTGGGACTCACGGACCTCTTGCAACTTTTCCTGAGCTTCAATATTTGCCTTCTGAATGATCTTTATTGACTCATCCTTAGCTTCCAGTTCTTTCTCTTTGATAATAGAGCGAGCTTCCTTTTCAGCAGATGCAATGATCTGTTCTCCAAGGGTCCCGGCATTTTTAGCATTCTTTTTATAGGAGTATGATACAAGGGGTATTGCGATACCAAATCCCAGCATTACTGCTACAACCGGGAAGATTTGAGTGAGATCCATAGGTTCCACCTTTCATATAGAATGAAGACCTTTGGAAATTCTATGCCTGAATACAGAAATCCGGTGCGATCACACCGTAATTTGGAATTCTATGCCTAGGTGCTAAGTGTTTCGTCGATGAGATCGGTAAGCGCTTGAATGCGCTCATCGAATCTATCCACTATTTTTTCTTTCTCGTGTCGGGCTGAGAACAGTTCATCTGTAATATTCATTCCCGCTAAAATGGCCACCTTCCCCTCAGCTTGAGCAGAATTAGAACCATCATCGACTTCTCTCATTTTCATATCGACGTAATCAGCAACACCACTGATATAAGTTGAATCTGCCTTACCCTTAATGGTGTAAGACTTGCCGTAAATAGTAACTTGTACCGTATTATTATCCAGTGTGTTCATTACATCGTTCACTTATTCGTTTCGCACATGGCTAGAATTCGCGTCATAAAACTTCCAGCTCCGCATCAATCATTTCAATTAAACCATTTAGCTTACCACGCACGGCAACTTTATTACCAATTGCACCATCTGCGGAGCGCTCTATGATCTGATTACGAAGGGAAAGGTTTTCTTTTTTTAATAAGCTCACATGGGCAACCAGCAATCTCACCTTGTCTTCAAACTTACTTAGGGCGTCATCGATCACTAAATTGCCTTTCTTAATGTGGCGTTAAACGCGTCTTCCAATCCTCTGAGAATCCGCTTGAAATCCTTATCGATCTCTTTTTCAGTAAGCGTTCTCTTTTGATTTTGAAAAACCAGTCTAAATGTAAGACTTTTTTTGCCACTTGCAATAGATTTTCCTTCATAGATATCGTATAAGCGGCTATATATTAAGTACTTACCGGATTTTTCCTTAATGACTTTATCTAAGTCAGAATAAATTACATTTGCATCTATCATGATGGAAAGATCACGTTCCACAGTTGGAAATACGGAAACTTTCTCATATTCAATCATGTGATCCAGTCCAAGATTTGAAGGTATATAGACCTCTGCATAAACACCCAGTATTTTATTGGACTCTTTATCAAATTCCTTCAGGTCCCCCAGTACACCGATCCGCTTCTCTCCCTGCATTACATTCAAAGCATTTTCAAAAAGTGGATGATCAATGATCTGGA
>JAUVKO010000231.1 GCA_030596225.1 Fidelibacterota bacterium | reverse complement strand
AAGTTAAAGGCGACAATCCCAATGTAACCGTGGTGCTCGCAGGTGGCGGCGAAGTCTTGGGAGACATCATCAACGCAAGGGTTGTCCGCAAGTAACAGACCCCTAGTGGGTGTCATACAACGAAGGGCCTACGGGTCCTTTGTTGTTTCTAGGTGTCAATTTTTAAAAATATAATTCACCCGTCTCGTTTACCATTCTGTGGAATTAATCTTTTATGTCGAGTAGGCATGTCACCATCACACGTTAGCATGGTGGTGCATGCCCCTCACAGAACCGTACTTGAAGATTTCCCTCATACGGCTCTTCATCCTAACTCACGAGAGTACTTTGATAAAGCGTAAACTCTATCTACTCCTACGGCCTTATTCCTATTAAGGCTGATGTAGCAGTTCCGTAAAAACTCAACATTGAGATAATGAGCCAAGCTCGTAAACTCATATGTCAGGTCTTTTCGGGCATACTCCGATATAGAAGACAGCTTCACCAATGTTTTACTCAACTCTGTGTTTGGCATCGACTCCATCTATCCTCTTACATTAAAATGTTAATCCCTTCGAGTGTTCTCATTGTTCCGAACTCAATGGGCATTACCCCATTTACTCCTCTACTATGAATTAATCCGACTGCCTTACAAAATTACTATCTCGTCTCTTCAACTCTGATTTGTAACATTCAGAAATTGTAAGGCTCTCCCAAGTTCCAATGCTCTCAGTTAATCTACCCGCTACGGACTTAGACCCCGGCACCTCATCATAAACTCGCCTTTTGTTTGGGTTGTGACAAAACTCGAAAAACACATTTCATCGCTTATGATAATACTGACTTCAAGCAAAAAGAAACTCTGGTCAATTGCAATTTTAAACATTACGGGGCTGAACACCTTCACGCTTGCGCATTGTGGCTGATAGACCGCCATTACTACAGCTTCATACTGTTTGTTACCTCCTAATATGTGTAGCTCTGTTCCAGACCGGGGGCTAGCCTTTGTCTGGGCTGGATTAGCCAGCTTGATTGCACCAGCTTCGCTTGGCGCACCTTTTCCAGTTTTACTGCTCTTAAAATTTCAACCAGAGCTCAAGCTATGCTTAAAATTTAAAGATTGTAAAACAGAAAAATCTTTTGAATTCATATAGACTCTTTTGAAGTACAATTGGTATAAGAAGAGAAAAATATTTCGCTATCATAAGGCTCAGACTATTTTGAGGCATGGATTTTATCAGACAAATCAGGAACAATATTTTAACGATCAGCTTACTGCTGACGCTGGTTTTCCTGGAGGGCTGCTCCCTGATTTTTCCGCTAATTGCTCCTTTTGATGACCTCCCCAAGCCCACAGGACCTTATACTGTGTCAACACGTACATCAACCTGGATCGATAGTTCCCGGGATGAGACCTTCACAACAAAGATAGATTACAGAAAGATCGTGGTTCAGGTATGGTATCCAGTGACCGGCAAAGCGCAGGGTGCACCAACTCTCTATATCGATGCTCCCGAATTGAGGCTTCCGGCTTTAGCCAAACAATTGCGTTTACCGGTTGTATTATTTAAGCACTTTGATAAGGTTACTACACACTCCTTTATAGGCGATTCCATCAATACTTTTGGGTCAGATATTCCGGTAATTCTATTTTCCCATGGATTGAGCGGAATGCGTTTCCAAAACACTTCTCTGATGGAAGAATTAGCCAGTCACGGATATATCGTTTTTGCAGCAGATCATAGCTATGAAGCCAATATCACCATTTTTAACGATGGTAAAACCGCTGAATACAGAGCCGGTAAGCGTCGAGTGCTCACAGGTGACCGACTAGAGAATATCGATCTTGGTCAGCTTTCCATTATCGTTGAAGATCTGAGATTTATTCTGGACAAGATCTGTAGTAATGGGTTGGACCCATTGTTTAAAGATCTTCCTGTTGATATCAATAAGATCGGGGTTATCGGTCACTCTCTGGGAGGGGCTGCAATCCTAAATACAATGGCTATAGATGAAAGGATCAATGCCGCCATGGTGCTTGACGGTTGGTACATCCCCCTTCCGGATTCAATTCTTTCTCAGGGGGTTAAACAACCTGTGTTTCACCTGGGTCAGCAACAATGGTCAGACCCGGTTAATTATTTACGCATGGATTCTTTACTGGCACACAGTAAGGGTCCAATCTATAAGTTGTTAATTCCAGGCACAGTGCATACTGATTTCACTGATATGCCGCTCTTCACTCCTTTTTCACACCTGATCGGTTATACTGCCATCGATGACCCTACATCCCTGAATAATCTGATCAGATGCAGTACCGTTCAATTCTTTGATAACTACCTGAAAGGGCAGGAATCTAAAATACTGGAAAACCTGATCTGGAATGAGAAGGGAGCTAGCGCATATATCTTTATTCCACCTACTCCCTGATCTTAATAACTTAATTTGAGTTTAATTGTGACCATCCGGAACACGGGTTATATTTGCGCTATATCAAATACTCCACTTAAAGGGGTCTGACTTGTGTGCCATATCACAAAATATTCAAATGTTTTATCTAAGTTCGGTTGTTATCAACAATTAAGGAGGACGCATAATGAAATCTTTACAATCAAAAGGGTTGGTTTTACCTGTATTGATGATGCTATTGGTACTGGTAAGCCCTATGTACTTATGGGCAGCTACCGATGGTAGTGATGCTGTAGCCAAATTACAGCAATTGCGATCAGCTCAGAATGAGCAGACAAAGATCGCCAATATGAAAGCCAATAGCATTGAAATCTCTAAGCAAAACATAGAGATGCCCGGCATAGCTTTCAAAAAGGCACTGAGGGAACATAGCCAGCGTCAAGCGCCAGAGATTTCATGGAGCAGAGCTCCTGATTTTCATAGAATAATCTCTGCACTTGAGCAAAGTAATGTGCTCTCATTACCTCCACCTGAAGGCACCATTCAATACGGATCAGGGATGGTGCAGTACAGCCCCGGTTATGAATTCTATAATTTCCTTTTAGGCAAGAATGGACTGGATACAACCGGTATGGATGTTAAACTTAATATTGATACAGGAATGGTTTTCGGAACTGATGGATGTTTTGTAAGTGATTCAAGTTTAATTCATTTCTATAGTGCTGCTGGAGTTCTGGATACTGTGACCAGTGTTCCGACAACTGATGATGTCTCTGCTGCCTGGACAGGCGTGAGTACTGATGTGGCTGTCGGCAATCTCTGGGCAGTTTACACACGAACATCACAGTTGTACGCTGTCATGGAAATCACCGCTGTTGATCAGGGTCAGTTTTCCTTCAATTTTGATTATATGATCCAGACAGATGGCAGCAACACTTTTTCTGGTGGTGTCGTTGGACCTCCACCTGAAATTACGGTCAATGGTAAAGACGCTGATACTCTGCTTGTCGGATCCGAACCCTTTTTCTCCATTGCTTTAGGCACGGCTATCGAAGGGACATTGGTTATCTCCTGGGATAGAAATCACGATGGGATGACAGATTCTGGAGATATTGCTATTGGAGAATATAAATTTTTTGATAACGATATGCATGATCTGAATCCTGCAGTGGGCATATTTGATTTCATTTCTGATAATGATATGGCAGAAGGCATCAATTACGTTGCTAGCGACTTTTTATACACCGTATATACCGATTATGGTGAAGGTGATGCGGCGGTTAACTATT
>JAUVKO010000006.1 GCA_030596225.1 Fidelibacterota bacterium | reverse complement strand
TTTATCGCAAAAAATGCAACCCTCCTGCTTGATGGAACGAATGTATTCCATCCGCCAGGGAGCCCATAGTTTCTTCATATTATCAGAATTAAGCATATGTATACTTTCTACGAATTAGGGACTATACCAAAACAATTTATTGATATTCAGCTTAGTGCACCTCGTCCTTTGTCTCTCGTCCCTCGACTCCGCTCGGGATGACGGCTCGAGATGACACAAGCTCGGTTTAACACTCAACAAGACAGGGTACATTCCTCAGTAGCCCCTAATTCCTAGCATCTAATGCTCTATTCCTCTTCTTTGGCTGCTTTCAGAGCAGCAACCAATTTGCTTTCTTCCTCTTTGGGAACTTCAGTGTAATGAGAGAATTTCTGTTTATGAGAAGCCTTACCCTGAGTCAATGACCGTAGCGTTGAGGCATACTTGAACAGATTTGCCTGGGGAACTTTGGCCTTAAGAACCTGATAATGACCATCAGCATCCATTCCAAGAATGCGACCGCGTTTCGCAGTCAAATCACCCATCACATCACCCATATATTCCTCCGGAACCCGAATTTCAATTTCGAAAATTGGTTCCAGCAGACAGGGTTTAGATTCCTTACAGGCATCACGGAAAGCCCCTTTTCCGGCAATCTGGAAAGCAATATCCTTGGAGTCAACTGGGTGCATTTTTCCATCATAAAAAAGAGCTTTGACATCTACAATGGGGAAACCTGCTACAAAACCTTCTTCAGAAGCAGCTTTGATCCCTTTTTCCACTGAAGGGACAAAGACACGATCAACATTTTGTCCAACCAGTGATTCCTCAAAAACAATACCCGAACCTCGTTTCAAAGGTTCTACACGGAGCCAGACCTCTGCAAACTGGCCGGCACCACCGGATTGCTTTTTATGACGATATTTTGCTTCGCCTTTGGTTTTAATGGTTTCACGATAGGCGATCTTAGGCTCAACTAACTCAACCTGAACTTTAAAACGCTCCTGAAGTTTTTTGAAGGCCACATTGATCTGAAGCTCACCCTGACCTGACAATACCGTTTGATGCAGTTCTGAGTCAACATCATACAGCAAGGTCGGATCTTCCTCATGCAACAAAGAGAGACCGGAACTGATCTTATCTTCTTCACCCTTGGCCTTGGCAACAATGGCGTACTGAATATTAGGTGTTGGGAACTCTGTGGCTTTCAGAGTAACCGGGTTTTTCGGGTTAGAGAGAGTATCACCGGTGTGTGATATTTTCAATTTTACCGTAGCGCCAATGTCTCCGGCATTAATTGCATGAACTTCATCCCGATCATGACCATTCACTGCAAAAACATGCCCCAGTCGCTCACTTCCACTTCGATTTGGATTGGCTAAATCCATACCTGATTTGATCTGACCAGCATAAACGCGGAAGAAACTCAATTCACCAACATGAGCTTCACTGGTTGTTTTGAAAATCAAGGCAGCTGTTTCATTTGTATTGTCAGCATGCAACTCAGTACCATCTACAGCAATTGCAGCAGGCATATCAGCTGGCGATGGAAAATATTTCTGAATGAGTTCCAATAAACGTGAAACACCAATATTTGTTATAGATGCCGTACAGAATACAGGGAAAATCTGCTTGTGAATGATGGCTTCCCGCAATCCATGGCGTAAGTCGTCTTCAGACAATTCACCCTGGTCAAAATATTTTTCCATCAATTCTTCATCAGACTCAGCAACTTGCTCTACTAATTCTGTATATATGGTTTCAACTTCATCAGCCATAGAGGCAGGTAAGTCTTCCATTGTAAATTTGCCGCTGTCGTCGCTGAAAACGAGTGTCTTTTTCCGAATAACATCAACGATCTTGTTAAATCCAAGTCCTTCATTTACCGGCAATTGAAGTGCGGTAACATGATTGCCATAGGCTTCTTTAAGTTGACTGAAAGCTTTATGAAAATCAGAGTGTTCTTTGTCAAGACCTGTAACCACAAAGGTGCGAGGGATGTGATAATCCTGACAATAATTCCACATATTTTCTGTTCCCATTTCAGGGCCATTGGTTCCATCAATAACTATAAGACCAGTATCAGAAACACGCACAGCACTAAGCGCATCTCCAACAAAATCGCTAAAACCGGGAGTATCCAGAATATTCAGTTTAGTGTCCAACCACTCTATGGCTAACAGCGAAGTACCTACAGAACACTGGCGATCGATCTCTTCCGGTCGATAATCTGATTTGGTATTTCCTTCGGCAATGGTACCGATCCTGGTTGACAGTCCGGCAGAGTGCAACATAGCTTCACTCAAGGCAGTCTTCCCTGATGAAGCGTGGCCAACAATGGCAACGTTTCGGATGTCCTTTGTCAAATAATCTTTCATCTCAACTCCTTAAAAATAATTAGCTGTATATTCAAATATTATTCATAGCCAGAGATCTGGTATGAAAAGTGGTTTTTATGGTCATCTCGGAGAAACATCAATATTAAAATTTCACTACAATTTAAAAGCATGTAAAAATCTCAATAAATCAATGATTCGCAAGACATTTCTAGCTTGCCGGAGGGATGCCGGTATAGCGACCTAATATGAATGTGAGATCGTCTTCGAATGATTTTTTTCCATTAAACTTTTCCAATTTATCAAGCAGGAGTTGAGCAACATCCTGGACCTTTTCGCCTTGAATGGATTGAACAGCACGGATCAGACCACTTTCATCCAATAATTGTTTGGATTTCCCAACAATCTCCGTAACACCATCAGTGTAAAGCAAAATAAGATCTCCGGTTCGGAGACGCAGCTCCCCCATCTCATACTTAAAATCAGGGTCAAAACCCAGCAGAGGACCTCCGGTTTCCATCTGCTCCATACTACCATCCTCGTGGAAAATGAGAGGAGCAGGATGACCGGCATTCACATACCGAATAACTCCTTCATCGACATCCATTTTACTCAAGAAGAAAGTCACTTGCTCATCTAACTCAGTTTCATCTGTGAGATATTTATTAAGATTGCTCATGAGGGTTGCCAGGGGTAAACCCTTTTGGGATTCATTCAGGTAAGCAGCATAGAAATTGGACATGATCAGAGCGCCTGAGATACCTTTTCCTACCACATCTCCAATGGCCAGGAAAAATACATCTTCTGTTCTGGTTGATATATCATAGAAGTCACCACTGATCTGTCTACAGGGTAAATACCTAATATCAAATTCCACTTCATCATGTTCAGGGATCTTGTTGGGAAGAAGTGATAGCTGGATACTTTCAGCCTTGGCCATATCCTCGCTCAAACCATTTTGCATGTCCACATGTTTTTCAATATTATATCTTTCCATTAAGACACCCGCCTGGGTCGCAATGGTCTGGAGAAAATCAAGGTCATCATCTGTGAAGGCTGCCACACGATTAGATTCCAGATTCATCGCACCATAAACATGAGATCCACCAGCAATGGGTACACATAGCTCTGATCGGGAATCTGCCCGACCGGAGATGTAATCTTTTTCCCGCCGTACATCCGGTATTGAAATGGATTTACGACTAGCAATGCAGCGCCCTACAATCCCCCTGCCAATTTTAAGTTTGAGTGGATTAAGACGTCTGGTGTTATACCCTCGTTGCAGAAATTTTTCAATACTCACCCCCTCAGCAGATGCCAGGAAAACTCCGCATGCATCAAAAGGAATAATTGTATTGATCTCATCCAGTAACAGGTTAAAGATTTTTGCAGTATTGCGTGTAGCCGCCATCTTGCTGGCTATCAGGCTCAAGGCTTCTTGTTTTCGTGCCTCCAGTTGAATTCGATAATATAGTTTTCGCTTCTCTAAAAGCACAGCGATCTGGTCAACTACATAATTATACAAAGTACCGGAGCGTCTTGCTTGCATGTCCATGGGCATCTTATCCAGCAAAATGAAACCGGCCAATCTGCCATTGGCTTTCAGTGGAATAGCCCATTGGAAAAGTTTAAAACTTCGATAGTCCATAACAGGCACATCTGATGATTCAGAATGAAGATCATTCACACTGTATTTCACGTTGATCAGGTGATGGTTGGTCTCCACCAGTTTATTCAGTATCTCATGATCAGTATCCACCGTCAAACCATCTAAATAAATGGGTGCTGGTGCAATTGATGACTCGACCTTAAAAATACCTTTACGGCGAACAAACAGAGCAACAATATCAGATTCGAAAAGATATTTAAGTGTATTGGGCACCATTTCCAACATATCCCGATATGTCTCAACTTGCTCAAGTTCATCCAAAATCGTTCTGAATCGCTCATTACGCTGGAAATAGGATGGAGCAATTAGTAATAACACCAATTTACGCCCTAGAGATCTAAGCGGCAGGTAGAGATTTATTACAATGGTTGCGAATACCACATTTGCTAGAATTGGATGCTCTCCAAAGCCTAGAAATTGATTAACTAAATACCCAAGGATGGAGATAATGATAATTAAAGCCAGAGAAACCAGTAACTGTTCACGCCTAAGCATCCTGGTTCTCCTCAGAGAGAATATCTCTTGTATCTCCACCAACCTCTTCGATCATGGAGCGTAAAACAGGTAATACACTGACTTGAGAAAGATCTTCTTCTGCGAAGATCCGTGAAAATGCATAATTCTGATGCTTGATAGGAATTAATTTGTTTATGATAATGACATTGTCAGTTTTTATCCGACACACATCCCCCCGGAAGTCGCCTTTCTCATAGCGAATGGTGTATCCCAGCTTCTCTGCCAGAGCTTCATATTCATCTCGAATTCGTTCTACTTTCATTTATAACAATGAATCCCTTTGCTCTTTCTCAAAACCATCAACCAGGTCCTTCACCTTCTCAGTCTGCCCCCGGGGAATGATCAGTAATGCATCTTTAGTATCGATAACCACTAGATCTTCAACCCCCACCATGGCAACTGTTTTCCCCTCCGAAAGCACAAGATTGTTCTTGGCATTGTGATAAAGTACTTCTCCGCGGGAAACGTTGCCGGCTTCATCCTTATTTCTCATTTCATGGACGGCATCCCAGGAACCAACATCATTCCAGGCATAATCCACTTTTACGACAAAAACATTTTTAGCTTTCTCCATAACACCATAGTCAATAGAAATGCTTCTTAAAGTCGCCCACTCAACCGTGAGAACAGAATTCCACACGGGCTTGCCAATAGCTCCCCTGATATTATTGAGACTATCCCATATCTCAGGTAAGAACTCTTTAAAACTGTTTAAAATAACATCTACCTGCCAGACAAACATGCCACTATTCCAGAGAAAATCGCCACTGTTTAGAAAAAGCTGAGCCGTTTCAAAGTCTGGCTTTTCAGCAAACGCTTTTACAGCATAAATAGGTTCATCCGGATTGGTTCGTTCATGATATTGAATATAGCCATAACCCGTTGCCGGTCGGCTTGGGATGACACCGAAAGTCACCAGACCTTTCATATCTTTGGCTACCGTGATACCCTGATGCAAATAGTTGTCAAAGGCATCTCCATCTTCAATGTAGTGGTCAGCCGGGAAAATACCCATAACAGCATTCGGATCACGATGCTGGACAAGAATAGCCGCCAATCCAATTGCAGGAGCTGTATTCTTGCCTTCAGGTTCGATAAGGATATTATCCATGGGTAATTCCGGAATCTCAGCACGAATTCCCTCTTCCTGCTCAGAGTTAGTGACAATGAGAATGTGTTCGACGTTAGTTACCTGCTTTAGTCGATCTACAGTCATTCTCAACATACTTTCTTCCCCGGCAATACGTAAAAGCTGTTTGGGTGTAGCACGTCGACTCTGAGGCCAGAACCGCTTGCCTACACCACCTGCCATAATGACTGCAAAAAATGACATTTTTACCTCGATTCTTCTATTTGCAATAAAGCTTGGATAATGCGATGTGTCCCTTGAAAACTAATTCGGTAGGACCTGTTAGCCAATACTGATTTCGACGAAAATCAATATTCAGGTCGCCCCCTTTGAATGATAGAGAAACAGGCCAGGGTAAACCCCAAGTTTCGTGACCATAAATTGCAGCAGCTGTTGCACCGGTCCCACAAGCCAAGGTTTCCATATTCACGCCCCGCTCCCAGGTTCTGATAAGAATAGTTTGAGGCGCTCTTTCAATAATATTTACATTGGTTCCATGTGGATGAGCACTGTGATTATTCATAGCTTCACCCAGCGGATCAAGAGACTCTGCAGCAACATTTTCTACTGGAATGATAAGATGAGGTACTCCTGTATCAATAAAACCACAAGATACTTTGGGGATATCCCATGGATGCAAGCTATCATTAACCAAAATCTCCACTTCGACCTGTCCATTATTAATATTGTAACCATGACAACCATCGTCAGCTATAAATGTTCCGGACATTCCCACCTTATGGATAGAGGCAGCAAATTTAACCAGAGATCTGGCTCCATTGCCACACATTTCACCACGTGACCCATCAGCATTGAAATATTGCATGCGAAAATCTGCACTCTTCTCAGGAGAAAGCACCAAAACTCCATCCGCTCCAATGCCAAACCGGCGGTCGCATAAGGCAATGATCTGTTCTCGACTAAGCTCTACATTTTCATGCCAGCCATTAAAAAGGATGAAATCATTTCCTGCAGCAACATATTTATGAAATTGAATCATATTTCAATATTCCCAAATTCTTTAAACTTACAGAGTACAGACGTAGCATGTCGAAGATCCCGACGTAGGCGGGGCTACGTCTCTCCAAGTGCATCCTGACCATTTCTAGTAGACAAACTCAATTACTCAGTTAACTCCTAAACTTATAGAACTCATTAAACTCAGTCACTGTCACCCTTCCTGCCTGCGCCTGTCCGCCGTACTGCGTACTAAGGAAGGCGGGCGTAGCCGTACAGCCTACGTAGCACTTCGGCGTAGTGGGCCTTCGGCGAAGGCAGGCGAGTCCACTCGCGTTGCTCATCCTCAGGGTGACGCATCATTCCTGCAACTGCCAAATCCCCAGATCTGTTTCCCATCTGGCTCTCACCCGAATCTCAGTGGGATAGATCCAGAATGGTTCAGATGCGGTTTTCGGATCAAGACCACCACTGTTAAAGTAACCATTACTATTCATATCCACATAGGCAGACAATGAATATTCCTGTGCCGGAAGATTTTCAACGAGATATGCAGTTCCAGGGTTTAAGCTAAAAGAGCGCTCAACACTTTTTGATCTGAGATTGCACTCCAAAACTTCGGCCCCCATGTGTATGACACGCAAACTCCCTAACGAATCAGGACTTATTGTGGATAAACTCCCACGCATTACAGAATCCGGTTTATAGGTATTTAACGGAAAATGGATGAATTGAGTCTCGATCTGCCATCGGAAACTAGGACCATTTTCTAATACTGTATCAGGTAAAAACTCCCATTCCATGGATGTAAACTTATAAAATGAACCAGGTATGGTGACGGTATCCACCTCAATGTCAACCAGTTGAAAAGCACTATCTGATATAAAGGTCAAAGGCAAATTTGATCCAACTCTTATCTTAGACTCCTCCCCGGGATATAGTTTATTCTCACCATTCGACCAGCAAACTTGAAACGCTTCCAGAGTCAAGGTGTCAGTAGGAATTTCGACCATGAATTTAAGAGTATCTGAATGGTGCATGAACCCGCTGGTGTCCTGAAAATTATTCAGCCATACCTGATCCCCATCCATGATGGTCATACCTGTATTGAGATACATAGCGTATTCATCTTCATCCGCTTTAGATGCTCCCAGAATTGGAATTCTGATACTGTCTGCATACAATTCGAGTTTCGCTAAAGCCTCGTCTGTCACCGGTCGGTTAGTTCGAACTTGAATCAACTGCTCAGCTAATTGAGAAACATCCAGCAATTTGATCTGATCCAAAGGTATCAGATGTGGCCAAATCTTGTGCTCTGTCTCCAGGCTGTCGATCCCGGCCAATACCGATGCACTTTCAGGTCTACCAAAATAATCATCTCCATCAACGAGCTTATTCTGGTTACGATCCCAATGATAGAATAGCATATAGGAACGCTCTGCAAGATAGGATAACTCAAACCGGCCATTATCATCTGTTTGAAAAATGTAATCCGCCGGCAATTTTCTTAATTCAGAAAGAGACATATCAAATCGACGGTATAGTAACAAATCTCCATTTTTCCTGATATCCCTGCTACCATGGATTATACCACTCAACTGACCAGAGTTTAGATCTTTGCCAGTACTAAAAGCCAGAACATAAGTGGATTCCAATCCATTTCCTCTAAGATCCTGAGCACTTTTATCCAGAGTAAGCAGATAGGTTACATCTTGTTCCAAAGGCTCATTGAAACTCACTTTCAGCCAGGTCCAACCCGTTTTTAATTCATAACCGCCTGGCGGGCGAGGCCAAATCTGTAAAGCCGGTGCAAAGGTAGACTTCTTCATTTGCTCATTGAACTTGATAAATATTTCCGTTGTGGTATCAATATTCACAGATTCATTCTGAGGTGTGCTATAGCTGATCTGGGGAGCTTGTTTATCCACAGCTCCACCGGTAATTGCCCGCTCATTGGCACAAGCCCAGAGCATGACCAATAATACCAAAGCAAGGCTGGACGATATCGTTAATCTACCCATTTGCACTTTCCAGATTATAGGGAATTGAAGTTCCCAAATTCATCGTATCCGGTTTAATATAAGTAGTATAAATCATTAACTCCAATCCTTGTTCCACAGCCTTTTTTAAGGCAGTGGCAAATTCCGGATCCCTTCCCCAGTGTGGCTCAAATCCGATTGCATCTGAACGCTGTACAATAAATAGCACTGCAGCTGATCGATCAGCTGTAATGGAACCGGCAAGATGGCGGACATGACGGGTGCCTCTGCTGGTCACAGCATCCGGGAACCGCGCAATTCCATCTTCTACCAGAGTTACCGATTTAACTTCCAATAATTTTTCCCGACCATCCTTTTCCAGTAAGAAATCAAACCTGGAGTTTCCCAATGTGTATTCCTGCTTCTTCACCTGCCAGGTGGATAACTCCGGAATCAATTGGGCATCGAGACAAAATCGTACAAATCGATTAGGCAGTTGTGAATTGATAGAGATCAGTTCATCTCCGGAATAGACCATGACAGTAGCATATTTGGTTTTCCGCTCAACACCGGATTTTGGTTCTACCAGAACTCTGGCTCCAGGAAACAGCAATTCTTTTAAGCGACCTGGGTCTGGTACATGTGAATCATGGATCTCACCATTGATCTTCACCTTAGAAAGGAAGCGATTGGGTCGCGCAATGAATTCTGCTTCAATCAAGCCGGTGGGAAGAGACATTTTCACCTTAAGATGCTCCTCCAGCTCGCTTGATATTATACTTAGAGAAAAAATCAGTCTGAAACTGCAGAAATCTTTTGCCCTGAATGGCTTCTTGCATTCTTGACATAAGAGCATGATAAAAGTGGATGTTGTGGATACTGGCCAGACGATATACTAATAGTTCATTGGCCTTAAAAAGGTGTCTTAAATAGGCTCGACTGAAATTACGGCAGGTATAGCATTCACAGTCTGCATCTAAAGGCTCATGCACATCTTTCTCTCTGGCAGCCTTGACAGACACGGGTCCATCCCAGGTGAACATGATTCCGTGTCGGGCATTTCTGGTTGGGAGAACACAATCAAACATGTCAACACCAAGTGCTACAGCCCGGACCAGATCCTCCGGCTTTCCAACACCCATTAAATAGCGCGGTTGATCCTGAGGCAGAACATCTGTCACCACATCCGTCATGGCCATCATATCTTCCTTGGGCTCACCCACACTGAGTCCACCAATCGCATACCCATCAAAGCCCATTTCAACCAATGTTTGAGCACTCGTTTTCCGTAATTCTGGATAAACACTCCCTTGTACAATGCCAAAGAGCTGTTGAGCATGACCAAAAAGGGGCTCGATTGAGCGAAAATGCTTCAGACTGCGCTGCTCCCAGCGATGAGTCAATTCCATGGATGTCTGGGCCACCTGCTGCATCGACGGGTAAGAGGTGCATTCATCAAAAGCCATAACAATATCAGATCCGAGACTCCTTTGAATATCCATGCTGATCTCTGGACTTAAAGTGTGCCTCGAGCCATCCAAACGAGATTGAAAAATGACGCCATTCTCGCTGATTTTGTTCATCTGTCCCAGAGAAAAGACCTGATAACCACCGCTATCTGTAAGAATCGGACCCTGCCAACTCATAAACTTATGTAAACCGCCGGCAGATTGAATAATTTCCATTCCCGGTCGCAATAGAAGATGATAAGTATTTCCCAAAATGATCTGTGATCCAGTTTCTATGAGATCATCCGGTGAAAGTGACTTTACCGAACCGGCAGTCCCAACCGGCATAAACACAGGGGTTTTGATGGATCCATGATCAGTATGTATCTCACCGGCCCTGGCTTTCGAATGAGGGCAAGTTATTAAGGCATCTATTTGCATTTTTACCGTATAATTACTTTATTTATTTACCGCAAAGCTCACAAAGGACGCAAAGAGTTATTATTGTCTACGGTCAAAAGTCTGAAAGTCAAAGGTCACCTACGCTTTACACCTGTTTTCTATCTTCATATCCACTCGCAGAGAGCCCGGAAACGCAGAGTTAATATTGTAAGCTCTTATGTTTACAATAGCCATCATTCCTATCACCCTGTCTTTTTTTTGTCAATTCCCACCATTGATCTATATACTTCGACGGAGTTTATACTGAACGTCATGCCGAGCGGAGTCGAGGTGCGAAGTGCTCAGTATGACGAGACACTGTCTTCTGTCTTTAAAAAACAATATCTACAGCTTCTGCGACACTGCGAACCGGAGTTATTGTTAAATTCAAATCTTTCAAATTCTTATGCTCACCATAGGGAAGAATTATATGATTAAATCCTAGTTTTTGAGCCTCTTCAACCCGGCGTCGAATCTGTCCCACATTACGAACTTCTCCTCCCAGGCCAACTTCTCCAATGATCAAGGCTCCGGCATCCACAACCCGATCTTTCAAACTGGAAATAATCGCAATGGCTACTCCCAGATCTGCTGCCGGTTCTGCAATTTTCAAACCACTAACAACATTAACAAAAACGTCCTGAGTACCTAACTGAAATCCAGCCCGGCGTTCAAGAACTGCTAACAGCATCTGCAAACGTCTAAGATCGAAACCGGTAACATTGCGCTGAGGATTTCCATACGAAGCTCCCGCCACCAGTGCCTGTACTTCCAGGAAGAAAGTACGGCTCCCCTCCTGACTGGTTACTACAACTGTTCCACTTACATCACTATGCCTCTGCGAAAGGAATAGTTTGGCGGGGTTCTCCACAGGGATAAGCCCCTCTCGCATCATCTCATAGACACCCAGTTCACTGGTCGAGCCAAATCGGTTCTTTGCCGCCCTGAGAAGACGAACCTGCGATTGACGATCCCCTTCCAGATACAGGACGGTGTCAACCAAGTGCTCAAGCATCTTTGGACCGGCGAGATACCCATCCTTCGTGATATGACCAACAAGAATGATACACACATTCATCTCTTTGGCAACTCTGAGCAGATGGGCAGCACTTTCCCGTACCTGACTAATGCTCCCGGGTAGATTTTCACCATTCTCAGAATAGGCGGTTTGGATAGAATCCACAATGACCACTGTGGGCTTCAGTTCGTGAATACTGCGGGTGATATTTTCCACTACAGATTCATTGGCAAACATAAGTTTGTCGGCCTTCACACCCAGGCGATCAGCCCGCATAGCTAACTGTTCCCCGCTTTCCTCTCCTGAAAAATACAGGACCGGGTGGTTAGCTTCAGCCATGAGTCCACTCAGTTGCAGCAGTAAGGTTGATTTTCCGATTCCCGGCTGTCCGCCAAATAGAATGATACTGCCTTTGACCAGTCCCCCTCCAACCACAGCATCAAATTCCGACTGCGAGGTTCGAATACGACTCTCACTATCCCGCGTGATCTTATTCAAAGGTTTTAATTCAGAACGCGGACCACCAGGATTCACTTTTAGAGGGGATTGTTTGAATTCCCTAACACTTTCCCAGGTCCCGCAACTATTACAGCGTCCTACCCATTTAGGATGTTCAGCACCACATTCATCACAGACGTAAACGGTCTTACTTTTTGCCATATACTTTTAACGTTAACTTTCTTTAAAAAACGAGGGTCGCCACTATGTAATCATTCACCAGAATAATGGTCGCTGAGAAAACAAAAGCATGGATAGCTGCCCGACCTACCCCGGTCGCCCCTCGTTTTGCCTTTAGTCCTACCCAGCAACTGATCAAACCGATTGAAATTCCAAAAGTAAGTGCTTTCAGCATACTTGGCAGGACATCCTCTGTAAAAATAAAGACTGATTGGAATGAATTAAAAAACATCCTTACACTGATATTGAAGAATATATCTCCAATGATAGCCGCAGTAAAAAGAGCAATGATATCAGCAATAACCACTAATAGAGGTAGCATCACGATCATAGCAACCACACGAGGCGCAACTAGATGACGGATGGGGTTAATCGCCATGACTTCCAGGGCATCAATCTGTTCAGTCACTTTCATGGTAGCGATCTCAGCACCAATTGAAGACCCATTTCTACCAGCCAGAACCAGGGCAGTGAGTACCGGACCCATCTCGGAAAGGATCCCAATGGCTACAATTTGCCCAAAAAACATCGGGGGCAGTGTGTCTTCCAACTGATAAGCACCCTGCCATCCTGCTACAGCACCGGCAAATACTGCGATCACACTTACCAGCGGAATTGCCGTTACACCAAGACGATAGAGTTGTTCGTTGTATAAAACACGATCCTTATGAAAATACCTGACGAATTTCAGTGCCTTCCCGAGTAGGATAAATATTTCCCCAATATTAGTTACCAAACCAATAGTTTTGCGACCTAATAGTCTGATCAATGTCAGCATTAGAAATCCAGACCTAAGGACCATAGGTGCTGGCGATTATCCCAGAGAGCTGATTCAGACATATCAAAAGCCATATCATAGCGCAAAATAAATATCCCCAGATTCATACGCATTCCAAAACCGGTTCCCCAATAACTGTTATTCTGATCAGCAAAAAGCGCATCCGAGAAACTTCGTCCGCTAATTTGTTCTGCATCCCAGGTTTTCACCCAATCACTAAAGATCTCTCCACGGACATTTCCTATCACCATTGAAATCGGCCATTTCACAGAAAGATATTCAATAAAGGGAAAACGGAATTCGGCATTAATAGCTGTGTAGTGATTGCCTGTATATCCAAAATAGGGGGCTCCCCTGATCGGCAGTACGTATTCTGAAAAATACAGATCCTCATAGTCAGAAAGAAGATCGATATAGCTATTGTCCAGACGATAATTGAGCCAGTTCGCTATCCCACCGGCCATAAAGCATTCCGGTTGCTTCCCATGACTACTGGCTGCTGATGCGCGCAACGCAACTGAGTACTCTCGTGCAAATTTGAAGTAGCGGCGCAAGTCTGTCCGAAAGGTCACAAATTGGCGAGATGAATTTGGCATATCGGGTGAAAAACGAATTCCCGTTTCCAGTAGCCAACCACTAACGGGATAGAGACTTCCATAGAGCACATTATCAAAGCTATACTTTATTTCCGGTAGAAGATATGACGCATTCTTAGAAGCAGTCTGGTCATTTTCAATCCCTATCATATCCATTTTGGTCACGCGTTGATGGATGTTCAACCAGTTCACACTGGATTCAAGTCGGCTATACTTGGAAAAGGGGTAATCCACACCAAAAACAGATCCATATTTACGAAAATTCCAAAGTGTTAGATAATAATCAGGACTAACGCTAATGTAATCATCCGGAAAATTATAAAGCATGACATGCAGATTGCTGCGCATGGGCAAATAGTCATAACCCAACAGCAGGTCTGAATTATCCAGATTACGATATAATTCAAATCCAAATTGAATTTGATGATCCCCCATAATGTCGGAGAAGATCATCAGGGCATTACCCTGTACACCAAAAAAATTGCTATAACCGGCCTGGGCATCCACCAGATCTACTGTAAAACGGGTCTTATACTTGTTGATCTCGTAGGCACCGGTACTATCCATATTGCTGACAACTACCGGTTCAGGAGTATTTCCTGAATTGGCTTCATTAAATTGCTTGTCATAGGCAAAAACGTGTTCCTTAAAGGGGTTAACCTCGTGTTTTTCTACTTCGGGCAAGGAGTCACTATAGCTAAGATCCAATTGTAAATTCTGTCGTTTCAGGAAATTGGATAAGGGAGGTAAAAACCCAAGTTCTCTTTTTTCCAGCGGATTGTTAATTGTAAATATATCCCAGCCCCCCTTTTCATAACCAGCGAAAACCAGACGAGAATCATCCTTGCTCCAACTGATCTGAAAGATTCCGGTCATAATATCGGTTACTGATGCTTCCTGTTCTGTTTCCAGATCATAGAAATAGATGTTCCAAATGCCACTTCTGTCTGAAGTATAGGCCAGTTTGGGGCTTGTGTTAGCATAAGAAGGGGAATCTTCGCTACCGGGGCTACTGGTAATACGTTTGATCTGACTTGTCTCAAGATTGAATGTATAAATGTCTGTTGACCGGAAATCGTGTTTTTTTAATAGCTCTCGGGCTTGAGGAGATCGAGGAGATACAACCCCGGTTAAGAGCTGCTCGCCACGATCAGAGACAAATGCGAGCTCACTGCCATCAGGTGACCAGGTGGGTCGGGTATCAGAAAACAGGTCATAGGTTAATTGCGTAACTTTCTTGCTTTTGATGGAGTAGAGAAAAAGGTCGCTAGCACCATCCTTAAGCCCGGAAAAAGCTATATGTTGCCCGTCTGGAGACCAGGCAGCAGTGAATATCCCATCAAGTCCGAGCTTACGAGTATGTTTTGTATTTTTTTCAGTATCATAAAAAACCAGAGCGTCTTCATTACCGGATTTTGCTGCAAAGACCAGGTGGCGATTATCAGGCGCCCAAGATAAACCAGGACTAAGCCATTTTAATTCTTCCAAATTTGCAGTGCGCTGACCCGAGATGATCTTTTTCAGTTCCTGCCCATCATCAGAGGACATGACATAGATATCCGCATAGCCGGAACGGTCTGAGAGAAAAGCTACTTTCCCGCCATTGGGAGAAATGGCCGGACTCACATTGAAATAATTCTGGATCTCATTATGATCTGTCAGACGTTGCCCCAAATCATCCAGATTACTACGGCCTTCAATATCTGGCCAATAGTCTTTTCTAACTGAGAAATGCCACTTTTCAGTTAGGGTCTCCAGATCCAGGTGAAGTGTATGCTCAATGGCTTTGGGAACATCTTTAAAATGACGTGTGTCATGAAAGATTTCACCAATACGTTCTACGCCAAAGGTTTCACTAATATAGCGAACCACACTTTGCCCACCTTTATACGCCATGTAATAGCTGAGATACTGCACCGGTGGAAGACTGCCATTTATAGCTGCATCTCGGATAATCATGTCAGCCCGGGAATCCCAATCTAAAGAAGAGTACTCGGCATATCCTTCGCTCAACCATAAGGGTATATTCACGCGCATCTTGCCCGAGACAATAGATTGAACATTCCCCCCGAAAATGAGATCATTGACAATGGCATGGGTGAGCTCGTGATGGAGCACATGTCGGAATTGCTCATAGCTTCCTTCAAAGGGCAGGACGACACGATTCTTGAATAATTCTGTAAAGCCACCTATCCCCTCTTGCAAATAGCTTAAGGTCACATTGGTCTGCTGGAAATCATTATGAGAGTTATAGACCAGAATTGAAACTCGCTTGCTTAAGCGCCAGTCCAACTGATAAGATATCTGATCATAGGACTTTTCAGCTATATCAGCAGCATAATAGGCAATGGGTTCACCACCCTCATAAAAGTATATATCGAAATGTGGAGTTTGTATAAATGACCAATCCAGGCCTCGGTACTGGACCTTGTTTTTACCATACTTGGCTTCCAGTGGATTGACCAGGAAAACCAGGAAAATCAAAGTAGCCAATACGATTCTGTGGAGAGTACTGAGTTTATTCATATTATAGCGTATGCCGAGGGCTCCTTTGGGTTCCAATAATTCTAAGCAAGATAAGCTTTGGCTTGAGACTTGTCAAACGCTGAGATTAAAAGGATTTCTAAGTACTGTCCAGAATTGAAGAAACTAAAGGGGAATGGGGAGATGTTTCTTTTAGACGATATCATTCTAGATGTATCTAACCAAAAATCATTCTCCCATTCCCTGGCCATTTACTAAACTTAATCATTAATAAAAAACTGCATAATTGTTCCGGGGATAACATACGAGAACCAAAAGGCTATTTAAAGCAACTCTGTGGAAGCTGTTGGTGATCTTCACGCTTTATTCGCTAGAAAAATATTTCTGACCGCTCATTTTAGCGGAAGCTCATTCCAACGAGCTCCCAAGGAGCTAAGCAACCGACCACGATTATGACTAAGAGAATGCCGCAAAGCACGTATGTTTTAATTTTTGATCCGTGTTAATCTGCCTGCCCGGCGAAGCTCAAGGAGCGTAGAGGGGTGTGCATCTGTGGCTAAAATATCAATCGTTTCGGACAGATGTAATTTTCCTCTGGAAGGTCACATTTTACATTTCAGTTGTGAGAGTCATGCTTATTTTGAGTGATGAACGATACTGCATACTTTATTTCCGATGTACATTTACGCATTCAGGTTGATGATATTGAACGTGAGCGCCGACGTGAACTTTTTCTGCTCATGGATCAGATCAAACAAGAGCAGGCCACCTTATTCATAATTGGTGATTGGTTTGATTTTTACTTTGAGTATGGTTATGTAGTTACCCGATCTTATCATGATGTCTATGCTAAAATGCGTGAACTAGTAGAAGCCGGAGTGAAAATTCACTATTTCGGTGGAAATCATGATTACTGGTTAGGCGACTTCATGTCCCACAGTATTGGTGTCAATATATATAAACAGGAAGAGATCATTGAGTTTGGCGGGAAAAAATTCTATTTACTGCATGGTGATGGATTAGACCCGGAAGATGTGAATTATCGACGCTTACAGAGTGTCATTCGCCATCCCTTCTTTATCTGGGCTTTTAGGTGGATTATCCACCCGAATATTGGGCATTGGGTTGCTAAATGGCTCTCCCAACGCAGCAGAAAAAAGTATCGGCAAGAATCCCATACTCATCTCCTGAACCTGGTGCGAAAGAACTATAGTCTGGCTGAAGATAAGTTTGCCGAAGGTGTGGATTTCATGATCACAGGGCATATTCACTATCCCAAATTGAAAACTTTTGAAGATAAAATATTCTTAACCATTGGAGACTTCATTAATTATTTCTCATATGGATATTTTGATGGAGTGAATCTATCACTTAAACAATGGCCTGTTAAGCAACTGGAACAAAGGGAATTACCTTGACTTCAAGCTGAATTTTCGATAAACTGATTTGATATTTTTTCACGAGTTATTGAATAGGAATTGATGGACTTCAACATGAAGCATTTATCTAAACAAGTACTATTAGTTTTGTTGCTGGGAATCGTTGTCGGATTGTTCAATGCCTGTGTTTCCTCAGGGGAGACCACTTCCTTGACGGTTGCCCAGGACTATAGCGATTATCGTGATGGCAATAAAAAAGCGTTAAATAACTTGATCTCTATTTATCGAGATTCTGCTCTACCGGTCGAGGTCAGGGAAGAAGCATTGCTTAGGATTGTTGAATCAAATGATCCTATCGGTCTGCAAGCTGTCCGGAATACGCTCAAATCAGGCAGTGATTTGGATTATACCTTGTTTCACGCCAGTCTGAAGGCTTTAAGCAAGACCAAAGATATCGAAAATTCACGCACAATTCTACAGGCCATGCAGGTCAGTCGAGCGGGCTATGTGGCAGTGCGGGATGAAATGTTTCTGATCATAGAAGATCAGATCGATGCCCAATCCGTTGCTATGATTCTGAAAATTTATGCGAATGCTCAAGAAGATTATGCCTCATTTCTAAAAAATCTGACTTTGACCCTGGGGAAAATGGAAGATACGCGAGTTGTACCCATTCTTATGTCTATCGCATCTAATAAAAAGATCGATATTGGGATACGGAACTTAGCTGTGGAGATATTGGCTACTAAGAATGACCCGGCAGTTGCCCGCTTGTTGGCAGAAATGCTAGACAACCCGGCGACTCAGAATCAGGTAAAGACCTATGCTATTTCGATCATGGACGATATTAAGGATGAGCGATTGCTCTCCAGTCTGATTGATGCCTTGCACAATGAACAAACCACATATTACTCGATGTTAGATGTCATTACCCGAGCTTTGGGTAACTTCGATGATCCTGAATTAAAAATGGCCGTGGTAAAAGTTGCCCGTGATGATCAGATGCCCAGTCGTTTCAGGAAAAGAGCTATCAATTCTCTTGCAACCTATAAGGATCCGGTCATTGCCAAACAAATAATTGACATTCTTGGCAATCCTGATAACTTTATATTTTACAATGATATCCAGGAAATGGTAGATGCCATTGATAGTCCCGAATTGCAACAAAAATTACAGCATATTGCCCGTTCAACTCAGGCTGCATGGGAGCGTGAATAATGGTTGCCGTACGATTAAATATGAAGATACTCTTTGTAATTCTATTTTCCTTATTCCCTTTATTCATCCTTGCACAGATCGGGAGTGATAGTACAAGCGAAGGTTCAACCAAGCGAGAGTTCTTCAAGCCATCACTCGAAGTCAAAGACTCACAGTCAGCCATTCGGGATTTACGCGAGGAAATTCACGAGATTCAGAATGAGATGGATCGCATGCGTGTTCAATTACGGGAATATGATGATCTAAGTGCACCGCGTATTCGTAAAGAGATCAAACGCCTTGTGAACTTTCCTGAAAAGATTAGCGAAATTACTTTGAAAAACGGAACTGTTGTACAAGGAAAAATCATCTCTGAGGACTTGGATAAGATCGTTGTTCAAACCAATATTGGGACTCTTTCCATTATTCAAGAGAATATAAAAGAGCTCAAACCTTATGATCGTCTTCATGCTGATGTTGTCCTGAAGGGTGATTTTGAAGATCAACGCCATACAGACAGTCGTATCTTCATTGGTCAGGTTAAAAATAAAGGTTTACGGCGAGCTGATTTTGTTCGTGTCAGGTTCAGACTGCATGACAAAAGGACCAATATTATTGCTCAAGATTCCTCGTACATCAGTGGTGAGTCCTATTCTTTCTACTCTGGTGTCATCAGCGAGAGTTCGCTATCATCAGGGGAATTTGCTCAATTTAAAGTCGAGGTCGAATTGCCAACGGGTATAGAAGCCAAGAATATTTCCTATGTCACATACAAGGTACTCTTCGACGAATTCAATTAGTTTTTTACCTGGGAATCGACCATTCTTCCTCGCTAAATAGCTGTTGGGAGAAAATATTATCAGACGATCATCTTGCATAGTGCAGGTTCTTTTTTTATACTAATAATTGATCCTTAGTATCACATTATTATGATGAACTTGGAGTAAAAGATAGTGACTACAGATAATGAAATCTTGACCTCTGGGCAAAAGCCCACACAAGATACAAAATCCCATGATACCATCCGATCTGTCATCAGTAAGGTTGAAAAGAAGATGGATCCGGCCACTGGGAAGGCCGGAATGGATGAAATCAAAGAGGCTCTTAAGAAAAAGCAGAAAGAGCGTATTGTTGATGCAGCGCTCAGTAAATATCAACAGAGTGAAGAGTTAAAGCCTTATCAGGCCGAACTTATCAAACTCCAACAACACGTTGAAAAAGCCGGCAAAAAGATGATCATCATTTTTGATGGTCGGGATGCCTCAGGTAAAGGTGGTACGATTCGTCGTATGACCCGCTACATGAATGAGAAACGTTACCGTATCGAAGTTCCTGGGAAGCCCTCCCATCGCCAGCGAACTGAGCTTCATCTCAAACGCTATATTGAGCGATTCCCTTCCATCGGTGAAATCGTTCTCTTCGACCGTAGTTGGTACAATCGTGGTCTGGTTGAACCGGTTATGGGCTTTTGCACTCAAAAACAGTATCGAGATTTCCTAAGCACTATAAATTCTTACGAGAAGAATTTTATCAGCGACGGAAAAACCATTTTAATCAAACTTTATTTTTCAGTCACAAAGGAAGAACAGAATCGCCGTTTCGAACGTCGCATGAATGATCCCTTACGCCAGTGGAAACTGAGTGAAGTAGACCTACAAGCCCAGGATCTATGGGATGAATTCACAGAAAAAAAATTCAGGCTACTTCAGAGAACCAATTCACCTGAAGTGCCCTGGTATATCATTCGATCTGATAGTAAACACATGGCCAGGTTGGAAACAATGAAATTAATTCTAAATTCTGTTCGCTATCGAGGACGAAGTAGAACTTTAGATTTTAAATTGAATGACGATGTTGTGATCACAGGAGAATGTGAGCTTAAATTAATGGAAAAACACCGCCGTAAACACGGTCGGTTCATTCGTTAACACTAAGGGGCATATAATGGATAAGAAAACTACTAATCGGAAAGTATCTTCACCGCGCGCTGGTGGTGCAGTAAAAAGTTCGAAAACAAGCCCTGCAAAATCGACAAAGCCACAAACAATTATTGAAGAAAACCACAATATTAAACTTCATGAAGGCACTGCTTTAAAAAATATGGATGCCCTGGATTCTAAGAGTCGTGTTGCTATTTATGTCAAGCAGAAAACGCTGAATTATGAGATGGAGATCAAGCGTTTACAGATCGAATTGCTCAAACTGCAAAAGCATGTAAAAGAGCATGATCTTCGCATTCTCATGATCTTTGAAGGTCGCGATGCCGCAGGTAAGGGTGGCACCATTAAGCGGATCACTGAGCACCTCAATCCTCGTGGTGCCAGGGTAGTCGCTCTTGAGAAACCCAGTGACCGCGAACGGAAACAGTGGTTCTTTCAGCGCTATATTCAGCACCTTCCCACTGGTGGTGAAATCGTTCTACTTGATCGTAGCTGGTACAATCGGGCTATGGTTGAGCCTATCATGGGCTTTTGCACCGATGAACAGAATAAACGTTTTTTAAAGGATGTACCCCTATTTGAACAGATGCTGGTGAAAGATGGGATTAAGCTGTTTAAGTTTTATTTTTCAGTTTCCAAGGAACAACAGCTTACCCGTTTCAAAGCTCGTGAAACTGACCCACTGAAACAGTACAAGATCTCACCGGTCGATATGGAAGCACAAAATCTCTGGGATCAATACTCTGTTAAAAAGTTCCAAATGATATCTGAAACGAACCGGACAATCGCCCCCTGGACCATCATACGATCAGACAATAAGAAACAAGCCAGAATTGATACTATCAAATACATCTTGCAGGATATTGATTATAAAGAAAAACTTGACAGCAAATACTTCAAAACCGATCCTGAAATATTAATTTCCGGGATTGACGAGCTAAAACTTATGGAAGAATTACTGATGACACCGGGAAAACTTCCTGGCTGATCTGTTATACCAGTTGGACTTCAAAATGCGCGGATAGATTCAAAATATTTTTCTTGTTTTACAAACTTCAAATATTGAGCATAGCCAAAGCTATGCTTGGAATTTTAAGTGCCGTAAAAATGGAAAAGATGAAGAAGATAACGCGCATTATGAGGTACAATTGGTAT
>JAUVKO010000266.1 GCA_030596225.1 Fidelibacterota bacterium | reverse complement strand
TTTATAGATTTATGGCCTATATTGTTTATAATCAACACTTTGCGTCTCTGCGCGCTCTGCGAGATGGACTTTTTACGAGATCATCAAATAACAGTTTAGATCGCTTAGGTGTCAAAGCCGGTGATGTGGTCATAATTGGGTCGCGTGAATTCACGTTCAAAAGCATTGATCGTATTCTTCATATTATCAACAAGTTCATCTCTAATACATTTAACGGCCAGCTTTATAGCGTTATCAATGGCGCGTGGAGTGGAGCGCCCGTGGCATTTTAAGACCAATTTTTCAAGACCAAGAATAGGTGCACCACCATATTCCTGATAATCACTGATCTTTTTAACTTGCCGGATTCCACCGGAAAGCATGATCATACCCAACTTCCAAATGAGTTTCTTCTGGAATGCAAGTTTGCCCAGACCCATGGCAGTTTCGGCTACGCCCTCAATGGTTTTTACAGCTATATTTCCTTTGAAACCTTCGGTGACCACAACATCCACAATACCCTTCATTAGATCACTACCTTCAATATTTCCATGAAAGTTGATCTGTGGAAGTGATTCTAAAATACGATTCACTTCAACATATTTTGGGCCGCCTTTGTTATTTTCAGTCCCCATATTCAGTAGACCTATACGTGGCCTTTGAACACCAGTAACCTTTTGAGCATAAGCGTTTCCCATGAGAGCGAAATGGATCATATGATCGCGATCCACGGTGATATTTGCGCCAATATCAAGTATAAGCGAAAAAATATCTTTACGCTTCAACTCATTACGGGTAGGGTACACTGCAGCCAAAGCAGTTCGATGGACACCCCTGATACGAGGAATAGATTGAGCACTTGCCAATATCAATGCCCCGGTATTTCCGGCTGAAATCAGTGCGTCTGCTTGACCTGTGGCAACTATTTCGGCAGCCTTAATCATAGATGAATCTGGATATTTATCGAAAATATCTTTAGGCTTAGCATCCATGGGAATGGCCTGGGGGGCATGAACAATCTCAATATATTGGCGAACTTTGGGAAAATTTGCTAATTCAGCTTCGAGTATATCATGGTCACCAGTCAATAGAACGTGAAGATCACCTGCGGTACAGGCTCTGCAGACACCTGCTACAATGGCTTTAGGGGCGTTATCGCCACCCATTCCATCTACGGCTATACGATAGGTTCTCATAGCTTGATTATTCCCAGCTTCGAATCAATTCCATAATGAGACGGACACCCGCTCCTGTTGGACCTTCAGGTTGATAAGAACGCCCCTTTTTAAGCCAACCTGATCCGGCAATATCAACATGGCACCAGGCAGTGCCTTCTTTAACAAATTCACGTAAAAAGGCACCGGCAGCAATGGTACCGGCCTCGCGAGCGGCACCTGTGTTTTTAATATCAGCAATCTTGGACTTAATATCTTCAGCATATTCATCATCCAGGGGCATCTGCCAAACACGATCCTGTGTTTTTTCACCCACAGCGATCAATTGATCTGCAAAATCCTGATCATTGGTCATGACTCCGCTGTAGCGATGACCTAAAGCAACCACCACTGCTCCTGTGAGTGTGGCAAAATCAACCAGACCGTCAAGCTCAAACTTATCGGTGATGTAGGCAAGACCATCAGCCAGAATGAGGCGTCCTTCAGCGTCGGTATTGAGAATCTCAATCGTTTTTCCATTATATGCTGTAAGGATATCCCCGGGTTTATAGGCTTCGCCGCCATTCATGTTTTCCGTTGCAGGCACGATAGCAATTATGTTTAGTTTTGGCTTTATCTCGGCTACAACAGACATGATACCCAAAACAGCAGCACCACCCAGCATATCAAATTTCATTTCATCCATGCCGGCTGAGGGTTTGATGGAAATACCACCGGAATCAAAAGTTAGTCCCTTGCCAACCAGGCCCAGGGTTTTGGCTTCTTTGCCACCACCCATATATTCCAGAATGATAAATTTTGGAGGAACATCAGAACCTTGAGCCACACCCTGAATACCGCCGAAACCCAATTTCTCGAAGTCTTCCCGTTCATAAATGGTAAGCTTCATACCGCCCGTCTTAGCAATAGTTTCAGCAGTATCTGCAAGATAGGTGGGGGTAGCGATATTTGAGGGATGATTTCCAAGATCTCTAGCCAAAATTACACCAGCGGAAACACTCATTCCATAATCAAGAGCAGTTGAAATATCAGAGTCGCTCAGGACAACAACATTTTCGATACCGCTATATTCATCGTCAGCTTTTTTATAATTCAGAAATCGATAACTGCCCATGACCAGACCTTCAGCCAAAGCTTGTGCATCTTCAGAATTTAAAAACTCTTCTCCCATGAATTCTACAGCGAGATTCTTGACTTTAAGTTCCAGAGTACGTTTGGCCGCAGTTGCTGCAGCTTGACGCAGATAGTCAGCAGTGTATTTATCAGACTCACCCAGGCCGACAGCTATAAACCGTTTAGCCGTTTTACAGCCAGGGGAGTAAAGAATGATGCTTTGATTCAATTTTGCTTTGAACTCACCATTCTCCAGAGCCAGACTGATCTGCTCAGAAAGTTTCGGATGCGCCAGTTTGAATGCTTCCGGAATTCCTTTATCGGAGAAAAGCCCAAAGATGTAAACATCCTGATCTTCTGGTAATTCGTTAAATGATTTAGCGTTTATGTTAAAAAGTGACATGTGTTTCTATTCCTCTCATTAGATCATCCGTCATGCATGTGTATGGCACTATATGCCAGAATTGTTTAACCATATAATGTAGAAATTATGTTGCCTTATCGAAACCTGAAAAGTCACGACTTATTTGTTAGATACAAGAATCAGATAGATCTATTTATCGTATGCTTGATCCAGTAAAAAATCCTCAAGACCTGAATAGGCTGCCCGAGCTAGAGAT
>JAUVKO010000064.1 GCA_030596225.1 Fidelibacterota bacterium | reverse complement strand
GTGGCACGTAACGTGTCATACTTCCCTTCGACCAGTCTTCGCCCATTGGGCTACGCCACGGCAGGCAAGCTCAGGACAGGCTAGGCTCATCAGCAAGTGGAACATCCCGCCACAGGCGGGGACACTTCTGCTTGTCTCCCTAATGTGTCACACTGAGCTTGTCGAAGTGCTCTCGAAGGGTAATGACTCCTCAGCTTAAAAGGTCATTTGGAAGTGAATATGGTATTACTTCACTTAATATTTTATCCATAGCCATGGCTATGCAGAAAACATTAAGATCGTAAAAGCACTAAAATATTTTGAAGTTAATAGACACTTTAGAACTGCAATTGGTATAATACCAATTGCACCTCATACTTGCACTAAACTTCTGCATCTTTTCACGTTTTAGTGCACTTAAAATTTTCACCATAGCTACCGCTATGCTTTTAATTGTGAAGCTTCTAAAACGAAAAAATATTTTGGACTTATAGTGCACCTATGAAGTACAATTGGTATAAGAGTTCCAACATAAAACAGCTCATCTTTAGTGGATTTGCTCCTCTAAAGATAGGATTGCTTATAAACGTTGCCCGAATTCGTAAGCATCCCGAATGGCATCCTGGGTTTTTCTTACTCTGTGGGCGTCCCTGATCAAATGGCAAGGGATGTGACTATTCTCTGATTATTAAAGCCTTAATGCCAAATGACCAAGATTTCTGCACCAGCTTCTGATGTAATAGGACCATGAGTTGAATCTTTATGAAGAAGCTGATAAGTCCCTTCTGGACAGATGGTATTTCCCATTTCGTATGCTCCTCGAACAACATAATGCTGTTCTGTTCTGAGATGGGAGTGACTTTCCTGGCGGAACCCTGCAGGTATTTTCAACAGGACAGTCTTTCCACCTTCATCCTCACGTAAAATCTTAACCAGTGTGCCACGCATATAATTTTCACTGGCATCCTGCCATTCCAAATCATTTGCTTTTACAATCATATCCATCATAATGTCCTCCATTTCTTGATAGAGATTGGAAACATCACATTTTCAGTTAGCTCAAGAAGCAGTACCTATCCCCGCTTCTTTTTTAGCAGATCGTCATGGTAGGATCCTTCACGGATGAGCTTTACTCCACAATTCGGGCATTTTTCGTCCTGACAGGGAACACCGCGTTTATGGGCAGCCCGATAATCACATTTTGGACAATGACAGCCTCCTCCGGAGCCCAGATTCTGACTATTCCTTTTCATTGTCGGATTCTCTAGATTCTGGTGATTGCTTAAGCAGTTCAGCTAACTGATTAATTACTGTGGAGAGTTGCTGATTAAGATCAGGATTCTCCAGGTTTTCTTTTGGTTGGACATTCTGAATGTTTTCACCGGTATATTCTGCTCTCTGAAAACGAAATCCATAACCGTATCCAGCTCCGTTTCCCTGGCCGAAACCACGACCACCTCCGCCACGGCGACCGGCAAAGAAACCACCGCGTCTCCCTCCACCCAAACCGGCACCATAACCTGGTCCGAAATCACGATTATCGTTTCCGGTGCAGCGTCCCAGACGCCGACCTGTCATACTGCCCCTTCCCAGGGGACCTGTCATATCACCTCTAGGCATGATAATTTCTCCTATAGTTCAATTTTTTGTAATTTTTCTTGTTGAAAGGCTTGTAAAGCCTCGTTGACCGTCATATTCCCCGCTCCCACATACATGCTGATATTAGCAATTTTTAAAGTAGCAGCAGCTTTGTTACCAGGTCCATTCCCGGTAATAATAACATCAGGTTTTAGCTTGAATACTTTTTGAGCTGTCAGGGGACCGGCACCATGGGCGGCGTTTCCAGACTCGGTATTATCAAATGCGACGTGTTGTTTGGTCTCATCATCATACATAATCAGACACTCCGCTCGCCCAAAGCGTGGATCCATCATTGAATCCAGATCATTACCTTTACTTGTTAATACAATTTTCATTTTTCCTCACTTTCCAGCTGAAGTAGCTGTTTAATTTTATGCCAACTTGCACTTAAATATTGTCCAGTCCCGTTGGGGCTGTATTCAACTATAGTTTTACCTACTGTCATGGCTTCTGTAAATGATACATCATAGGGGATATCCGAGATGTGGTCAATTCCGGTATCCCTTATGAATTCCTTGATTTCTGCAGTAACATCGTGATTGATATCAAACTTGTTTATGATGCATCCTGAGTTTATTCTAAACTTTGCAATTAGCTCCTGGACGCGCTTCAGATCATGGATGCCTGACACGGTGGGCTCAATAACGATAATCACGTAATCAGCACCAGCCAGAGCTGCAACAACGGGACATCCAACACCAGGAGGTCCATCAACAAGAAGGATGGGTTTGTCCTCAGCAACGGCCAATCGTTTTGCTTCATCTTTAACTTTGGTAACTAATTTTCCTGAATTATCGGCGCCTATCCCAAGCTTGGCATGGATCAGGGAAGTACCAAGGCGGGAGGTAGATTTATACCAATCTCCCACATTGGCATCAAACATATCAATGGCTGCTTCAGGACAAACCCGGGGACCGTAACCACAGCCCTCACAGTTTATGGGTTCTATCACGTATTTATCGCCTTGTTCAAAGATGGCATCAAAGCGACAAACTTCAGCGCATAAGCCGCAACCTGTACAGAGATCAGGATCAATTTTAGCGATGGCACCACTAAAAAATGCCTCACTCTTTTGGACATCAGGTTGCATGAGCAGGTGCATATCAGCTGCATCAACATCGCAGTCCGCCAATACGACATCACTTCCACCGAGGACAGCGAATGAGGCTGCAATAGATGTTTTGCCCGTGCCGCCTTTACCTGATATAACCACAATCTCTTTCAGCTTCTTTCTCATGATTTGCCCCCCAGATCAAGGCTGAAAAGATGACGTTCAATATCTTGAAGAGCGGATTTCACTGCAGGGAATTTTTCGAAGAGTAACTCTCCCCGGGAATAAGTTTCGGCAATTTCCCGTTCATTAGGAATGCGGGCGATTACATCAATGTTTTCTTTTTTGCAGTAATCCAGAACGTCATCATTGCCAATGCCATAGCGATTAATCACAACTCCAAACGGCTTTCCCATATCACGGACAACACCGACCATCAAGCTCATGTCATGTAAGCCAAAAGGAGTTGGTTCAGTAATGAGAATAACATAATCCGCAGTTTTTACAGCTTCAATAACGGGACAGGACGTTCCGGGTGGCGCATCGTAAATTTTGATCACCGGATCGGCGTATTGCTCTTGTATAAAGTCAGTCGTTTCCTTGATCAGTGGTACGGCTTGCTCCTCGCCGACATTCAATTTGCTTTCGATGAAGTCCATGACTGGAGTTTTTAGCTCAGTCATCAGACCCATTTGCACCGGTTCCATGGGCAGGGCATCAATGGGACATAATTCGGAACAGGCGTAACAACTATGACAAAGTTGTGCGTGGAGGATGATGTGCGTACCAAGTTGAAGGATTGCGTTGTAGGCGCAAACTTCCTGGCAAATACCACAGGCAGTACATTCTCCATTCCATTTTGGGATCATTTTAAATTTTTCAGTCTGCCGCTTTTGCTCACCATTAATGAAGAGAGCTGAGTTTGGTTCTTCCACATCCAGATCGCTCAAAATGACCTGATGCTTAAGCGCGAGATAACTGGCTAGGTTGGTTGCCAGAGTAGTTTTTCCAGTACCCCCTTTGCCGCTTGCGATCACAATATTCAAGTTTTTGTTTCCTTCTTCGTATCTTTTGGTGACAGGTATTTTCTAGTCAAATCTTCTACATCTTCAGATCCACACTCAGGACAATCGTCTATGGTTTCATTAACAGCGTGTACTTGCTCTTCGCCACAATCTCGGCAGCGATGGATCCCCCGAGAAAAGTCAATATTACCACCTTCGATGATAAGTTCACGTCCATCAATGATAGCATGGGCGATTTTACCGCGGGCTTTTTCAATAAGTCGAGAAAATGTAGGTCGGGAAATTTTCATCTGAACCGAAGCTTCAAGGTGATCATGTCCCTCATAATCGGCCAGACGAAATGCCTCATATTCATCCAGGGTGATAGAAGTTTGTTGAAGCTCTATGCGGGGAACACCAGATGGTTTGTAATTACTGAATCGAGGTGGTGATTCGATTCGGCGTTTACGATAGGCGCCCCTAACACGTTTTCTCCCAGGTGATCTCAATCTATCCATGAACGAAATATAATGAACATATGTTCATTTCGCAACTTGTCATTTGATCGGAAATGAAGAAAGATCACGCTTCTTCACACTTATTGTCAACTAGTAAGGATAGCGCTCCACTAAAATTAAAACCCATAGCTATGTATCAGAGCCTAATAAATAATTCTTGTATTCATTAAATTACGATTTAAGTTAGTGAGCGATAACTAACGGAGAAATAATGTTACAAAAATTTACAAAAAGACAAACCCAGATCATTCAAGAATCAGTTGTGCTAATTGCTGAAAAAGGTATTCAGGGATTGACAATGAAAAATATTTCAACCTCAATTGGTATCTCTGTGCCCGCTATTTATCGTCACTTTGATAGTAAAAATGCAATTCTTTCTGGAATTATCACATTGATGAAAACGAGTACTAAAGAAGATTCCACGGTCAAAAAATTAGAGTTGTCACCCCTGCAGCATATCGAACTGGCGCTAAGAAACCAGACAGAGGCCTTTGTTAATAATCCTGCACTTGCCGCCATCATATTTTCTGAAGAGATCTTTATTAGCGATAGCAAATTGTCTCAGGAAATTCGGAATATCATGAATGAAAAGCAGACCATATTTATTGAACTTTTGAAAAATGGCCAGGATGTAGGTGAGGTTTGCAAAGATATTGATGCCGAGCAGTTAGCCATAATGATTATTGGAGGCTTTCGGTTTATTGTCACCCAATGTCATCTCTTTGATTGTAGTGTTGATCTTGAAATGGAAGTAGACAAATTTATTAACGCAATAAAGAAAATTCTGATAAAGTAAATTTTTTTAATCAATAAGTGAGTTAACAATAACTAACCGGAAACACATAATGGAACGATTTATACAAAAGTTAACCCAGTATCCTAAATTGATACTGCTGATTACCGTCTTGATTACTGTGGCTTTTTTCCAGACCATGAAATCAAACGCACGAATGGAAACCAACCTCGATGAATATATGCCGGATGAGCATCCTGCCTTTGTTTACAGCGATGAGGCGGAAAGTTGGTTCAATATTAAAGATGGTATTATCATTGCCATTGAAAACCCTGATGGTATTTATAATACCGAGACTCTGCAGAAGATAAAAGACCTGACCAAACGACTTCAGAAATTTGAAGAGATTGAAAAGGTTGATGTAACCTCCCTTTATACTGCAGATAACATTGTCGGCACTGAAGATGGCATGGATGTAAAGGCCTTTTTCAAACGCGTTCCAAGCAGTGAAGAAAAACTACAAGACCTGCGTGAAAAGGTCAAGGGTAACGACATGGTCTACGGGAAGCTCGTGTCAACGAACGAAACGGTCAGTGTTATTGTTGCCCGTATCGGAGACGACGTTTTTTCACAAGAATTCTATCAGGAATTGCTTGATCTTGCCCATGAATTTGGGGAATCAGGCAAGGAGAACGTCTATATCGCGGGTCGTCCTATTGTAGAAGGCACTATGGCTGTGTTGGGTCCCGCTGATATGAAACGGATGGTTCCCATTGTATTCCTGATTATCATTATTGTGTTGTATGCACTTCTTAGAAATTTTAAGAGCACTTTTTTAATTCTTTCAGTAGTTTCATTTTCTTCCATCTGGGCTTTTGGTCTTATGGCAGCCATGGGTATTCCCATTTATGCCGTATCAACCATGATACCGGTTATGCTTATCGCTATCGGTGTGGCTTACGGGATTCACCTTTATAGTCATTTGCATATGTTTCAATTGGAGAATCCTGGTACTGATCGCCGAACTGCAGTTGAAAATATGATCAAGGAGATGTGGAATCCGGTGCTCATGGCAGCTATCACAACAGCTGTTGGATTTATTTCACTGCTTACATCCCAGGTTTATCCCATCAAATATTTTGGTGCCTTCTCAGCGTTTGGCGTCCTGGTTGCCTTTGCGCTTTCAATCCTGGTCATCCCGGCCGGAATCCTGCTCTTTGGCTTACCAAAAGTGAAGCAAAAATCAGGTGGTAAAGATCAAGGTTCTAAAGTGGAAGATTTTGCCCATCGCTCAGCAGATTTCTTTATCAGGAATAAAAAACAGACCTATATGGCGACTGCCGTAGTCATTCTGCTATCTATCATCGGAATCAGTAGAGTCTGGATCGATTCCAGTTTTCTGGAGAAGTTCGAAAAAGATAGTGACATTGTTTTAACTGACAAATTCATCAATCAGAATTTTGGTGGAACGAGCACACTCAATGTTGTTCTGGAAGGTGATCAACCAGATAAATTCAAAGAACCGGATGCGCTTAGAGCTCTTGTGAAAATGCAGGATGATGTAGAAAACTCACTAGCAATTGTCGGTGGCTCCTTCTCCATGGCAGACTTCCTGAAACGTATGAATAAAGTTATGAATGCCGATGATGAGGCCTTTAACATCATCCCGGATGACCAGGAACTGATAGCTCAGTATCTGTTGCTCTATGAGATGTCAGGCGATCCTGAGAATCTTTGGCAAGTGGTTACTGACGACTTCCGGAAAGTCAATCTCACCTTTCAACTGAAAAGCGATAATTCAAAAGCCCTGAATTCCGCCATCGATATTGTTGAGGAATATAGAGATGATTTCTCAGCGCTGGGTATTGAAGTGAACTATGCAGGGTCTGGCTATAAAGCACTGGTTTTTACGGACCTGATCCTTGAGGGACAGGTTTCAAGTTTACTTATGTCGTTGGTCATTGTGATTATCTTGCTAGGAGTAATATTCAAAAACTATAAACTGGGGTTTATAGGTGCCATACCTATCGTAACAACAACATTCATCAGTTTTGGTGTTATGGGTTTATTGAATATACCACTCAGCTCAACCACCGCTCTCATATCCAGTATCGCCATTGGTATCGGTATCGACTATGCCGTTCACTTTATAGACCGTTATCGGATCTATGCTGTTGAAACGCAAGACAGGAAACTGGCCATTAGACAGACCATGTTCCATTCAGGTAGAGCCATTGTTTTTAACGCGATTGTAGTTATCGCTGGATTTATGGTACTGTTGGCATCGGTATTCCCACCAAACCGTATTCTGGGCGGATTAATTTCCCTTAACATGCTTACCTCTTTTATAGGTACCCTCACTGTTATGGCAATCGCTCTGTATTATTCAAAAATATTTATCACAAAAGGAGAAGAAAAATGAAAACAAAAACAAGTCTAATGATAATAATCGGGATCTTCCTGATTGGTTCGATGAGTCTAACGGCTCAAACGGAAATAAGCGCTACAGAGATTATGCAAAAAGTATCAGATCGACCTGATGGGGATGAAATGGAGGGGACCCTTACCATGACCCTGATCAATTCCCGCGGAGGCGAACGTGTCCGCGAGATCCGGCAGTACATCAAGGATTTTGGAACTGTGGAAAAGAAGATCATGTTCTTTTTGAAGCCAGCAGATATAAAAAACACATCGTTCATGAACTGGAGCTATGATGATGCGAATAAAAATGATGATCAATGGATTTATCTACCAGCTCTGAAAAAAGTCAAACGCATATCCAGCGATAGCAGTGGGGACTATTTCATGGGATCAGATTTCACTTATGATGATCTTGGCGACAGAAAAGTTGGTGACGATACCCATACTCTGCTTCGAACAGAAACCATCGAAGGACTGGAATGTTATGTTGTTGAGAGTGTCACAAAAGACGAAGACTATATGTATTCCAAGACCATCACTTGGGTGGTTAAGGACAGATGGTATGGTCTTAAAAAGGAATTCTATGATGAAGATGAGGATTTCCTGAAATCACTCACACTCCTAAACGTTGAACAGATTAACGGCTTCTGGATTATCACCGGAACAGAGATGAAAAATGAACAAAAGGATCACATGACCCGCATGGAATTCAATGGTGTAAAAGTTGATGCTGGCATCAGTGATTCAAAATTCAGTGAACGCATGATGAAGAGGGGTTTATAAATGTCAACACCTCATAAAAAAACAGGAATTTTACTGCTCTTGCTTCTACTTGTGGTAGTAAATCTTCCAGCGCAGGGCTTACAGTTTTCCGGGTATGCTCGGAGCTATACTGGCATTCTATTAAATGATGCCAACGAGTTCTCTATCCTACAAAACACCTTCAATTTGAATATTGAAGACAGTCGGGGAGATGTGGCTTTTAAGGTCAACCCCTATATCTATCATTATTCAAATGAAGATCTAATCATCGGTTTGCGTGAGGCCTATCTGGATATTTTCTTTGATAACATGGATCTGCGTCTTGGAAAACAACAAGTTATCTGGGGCAAAGCGGATGGTGTTTTTATCACCGACATTATTGCGCCTAAAGATCTAAGCGAGTTTCTGCTGCGGGATTTTGAAGAGATCCGTATGGGAATCACGGCCATAAAGGCGAATTACTATATTGGAAACTCAGGTATTGAATTGGTTTGGGCGCCAGTATTTACGCCCACGCAACTTGCAGAGGAAACCTCCATCTGGGGTCGTTCTCCCGAATTCGAATCGCCAATCTCCGGTGTGAGTCCAACGCTTATCTACGATTATTCTCAAAAAGCAGTACCGGCTTCTCTGGAGAATAGCGAAACATTTGTCAAGTTTTCCGGTGTTTCTTCATTCATTGACTATGAATTCATGGGAGGGTACATCTATGATGATGATCCGTCTATGCATATCAAGGTGGACATGAGTGTTGACAGCAACGGAGTTCCTCAACCCCAGTTGACTTTAACCCCTCAACATCACCGCTTGTCTTTGGTGGGTGGTAGCACGAGCATGGATATTATGGGCTATGTAGTCCGTAGTGAATTTGCCTATTATTCCGGAAAAATGTTTCAGGCTAATGAAACTTTCCATGTTGGAGCCATGGGTATGACCCTTCCTTCAGGACTGGAAGAGAAGGATTACCTGCATTATCTGGTAGGCCTGGATTTCTCATTAGGCAGTACCAAGTTGAGCACTCAATTTATTCAACAATACATTCTTGATTATGATGAATCAATCATCCAGGAAGAGTATAGTGATATGGCAACCTTCCTTGTCAATCGCATGTTCATGAATGACCTGCTTACTCTCCAGCTATTTGCATACTACGACATCACCAATGAAGACGCATTGGTTCGGCCAACAGTCACTTATGATCTGGCTGATGGATTCGAAATTCTGGCTGGTGCAAACATGTTTATGCCAGGTGTAAATAATGATTATCGTGCATATTTCGGGTACTTCGATGACAATGATATGCTCTATCTAAAACTTAAGTACAGTTTCTAAACAAATAAAAAGAGAGGGAAAAATGAAAAACTACAAATACCTGGGTGCCTTGATTTCTGTCATTGGTATTCTCGCAGGATTAATGTTGTTTTATTTTTTATCAGACAGTTACATGACAGTGGTTCATGGAAAAAATGCTCAGGGGAGACCTGATGAAGCTATTGCAGTTATCATCACCTACTCCATGTT
>JAUVKO010000194.1 GCA_030596225.1 Fidelibacterota bacterium | reverse complement strand
TGTCATTGTCGGTTTCCCCGGAGAAGGGGAAAAGGAATTTTCAGAAACACATGCTCTGTTGGAATCGCTGGCTATTACTTACTTGCATGTGTTCACCTATTCAGAGCGTCCGGATACACCGGCTGTTGATCTTCCCGGCCGGGTAGAAATACCGGACAGAAAAGCCCGGAATCGTCAGCTTACTCTATTATCAAATAAGAAAAATCAGGCATTCGCTTTAAGTCAGATGAACCGAACCCGGAAAGTACTATTTGAAACCTGGCGGAATGGCTTCATAAATGGAATGACAGATAACTATCTGAAAGTTTACGTCCAAAGTGAAGATCAGAGTCTGATAAATAGTATAGCTGAAGTGGAATTAACAGCGATTAAGGATAAGCGTTTACTGGGGTCTCTTATTAAATAATAAACGGACATTGAGGTCACTCGAAATGTCAATGTTGGTAAAATGAGAAGGCTTCGAGAGTACTTTGACCATCCTACGCTCTATCCTTCGACGGGCTCAGGAAGACGAGCTACGGCTTGGCAGGCCAGCTCAGTGTACCACCTCAGCCTCCAGCTAAAAAAAGAGGCAGCAATTAGCCACCTCTTTCTTAAAAACAAATGTAAGCTTGATCAAACTGCTACTGATTTCACCGCAGGTTTGACCTGTGACATGATTCCGGCAGCCAGGAGACACAGAACTCCGCAAATGGTGAAGGCTAATGGGAAATTGCCCATATCACCAAGATAACCACCCATGATGGGTCCAAATATTCCACCTAATCCGTAAGCAAGAAATACCCAACCATAATTTTGCCCGATGAACTTGGCTCCAAAAGTATCGGCAGTGATGGTGGGGAATAATGAGAAGTTACCACCAAAATTAAAACCGATAAGTGTAGCGCCCAAATATAGCAAAGCAGGTGTAGCGGCCATCCACTGGAACAGGATCACAAAAATGCCCTGGGTAGCCATCATAATAATGATGGAACGTTTTCGACCCAATTTGTCGCTAATGGCACCCCAGGCGATTCGGCCGATTCCATTGGCAAGCGAAAAGAATACTGCCATGGCAGTTCCGGCGATGGCACTGGCAGACACGGTATCAATGCCATTCCCGGTGAGTGCCACCATGGGGAAGAGCTTCATCAAACCAATACTCATTAAACCGGCACTGGCACCAAATGCAAATATTATAAAAATGAAATAATATTGAGGTGTTCTTAACATTTCAGCGCTATTGAAATCACCGGCACCGGTATCAATTGAACCATCTGCTGCTGCAGGTGGGGTGTAACCCTTGGGCAACCATCCCTCTGCTGGATATTTCATCCAGATTCCACCCAAAAGGATCATAAGCATAAATATACCACCAAAAACAGTAAAGGTGGTGCTTAGGCCGTAAATGGCAATAAGAGAACCCCAGGACCCGGCCAGTTTCACCCAAAGTGTGGCACCAAAACCAAATCCGGCCACTGCCAGACCAGTGATGAGACCTTTTTTATCCGGAAACCAGCGCATACCAACTGCAATTGGAACTACGTATGCAAGACCAATTCCAGTACCACCAATGACACCGATAAATATTAATAAAGACACAAAACTTGTACTGCCAAATAGCCCGGCCAGGAGATATCCGGATCCCAGAACAAAGCCACCCGCCATAGAAACTTTCTGGGGTCCAAGTTTGGGCATTATTCTTCCGGCAATAACCATAACCACGGCAAAAAAGAAAAGACCCGTTGCAAATACAGTCTGGGTCATTGCTTTTGTCCAACCTGCGTCAACCAGAGAGGGCGTAAATACAGACCAGGCGTAGATCGCTCCAAGTGCGAGTTGGATCAGAATGGCACCAACTACAACAAACCATCGATTTTTAATTTCCATTATTCCTCCGTTATTTCATGCATGAATGTTGATGTTAAAAAAAATTACTATACATATTTCGACATTTATTGCATGAATGGTGCCAAGTTTGCATCATTTTTGCACAATTATGTCACTGGAACACATGAATAATAGCAAAGGATTCATTTTGACAAATAATGAGTCAGCTAATATTGAATTATTTATTTATAGAAGGGGAACATCATGAGTATAGTTAAAAGACGTCGCTACCAAATAGAGAGTAAAGATGAGCCGCTACAAGTTGTTGTCAGAGGAACTGATATTCTCAATGAACCTTTATTAAACAAGGGAACTGCCTTTTCTCTTGAAGAACGAGATGAACTCGAGCTTCGTGGGCTGGTTCCACCCAAAGTAGTTGAATTAGAAGAACAGGTTACCAGAGTCCTTGAGAATTATAAACGTAAGACAGATACAATGGAAAAGTTCATTTTCCTGACCAGTCTTCATGATCGGAATGAAACCCTGTATTATAAAGTTCTCATGGAAAATCTGATGGAAATGACACCCATTGTCTATACACCCGTTGTTGGAGCGGCCTGTCAGCAGTTTGGACATATTTATCGTAAAAATCGCGGCATGTACATCAGTCTCCATGATAAAGGTCATATCCGTGAAATGTTTGATAACTGGAAACAGGATGAAGTCGATATCATTGTGATCTCAGATGGAAGTCGAATTCTGGGTTTAGGTGATCTAGGTGCCAATGGAATGGGAATACCAATTGGAAAATTAGCCCTTTATGTGGCCGGTGGCGGAATATTTCCGTGTAAGACATTGCCCATACTCTTGGACACAGGAACAAATAATCAAGAGCTGTTAGATGATCCATTATACTTGGGAATACATCAGAAACGAGCTGAAGATGATGAATATTATGAACTCGTTGATGAATTTGTTAAGGCTGCGCTGGATCGCTGGCCAAAGGTTTTGATCCAGTGGGAGGACTTCACTAATAATCATGCTTTCCCAATCTTAAATAAATATCGGGATGATGTACTGTGTTTCAATGATGATATTCAGGGAACCGGTGCGGTTGTTTTATCCGGCCTATTGGGTGGAATGCGCATGAAAGGTGAAAAACTTGCTGATCAGCGCATCATTTTTTATGGTGCCGGTTCGGCTGCTGTTGGGATTGCAGATACCATTGTTGCCGGCATTGTGGAAGAAAGCGGGATGAGCGATGTAGAGGCCAGAAAGCTATTCTGGCTAATTGATAGTCAGGGTCTAGTGGTGAAAAATGGCCCACGACCCCTACATGTCCACAAAATACCCTATGCCCGGGATGAAGCTCTTATCGATAACCTGATGGATGTGATAAAGTCGGTTAAACCAACGATTCTGGTGGGAGTCAGTGGTCAGGGACAGACATTTACTGAAGAAATTATCAAAGAGATGCTTGAGTATGCTAAACAGCCCATCATCTTTGCTCTCTCAAACCCAACCACAAAATCAGAGTGCACAGCAGAACAGGCTTACAAATGGACTAAGGGGAAAGTGATCTTTGCCAGTGGCAGCCCATTTGATCCCGTTAGGTTAAAGGGCAAGATTTATGTTCCGGGTCAGGGCAACAATATGTTCATCTTCCCGGGAGTTGGTCTGGGAGCCTCGCTCTGTCAGGCCAGTAAGGTTACAGATGCCATGTTCTACACGGCGGCCATGACATTGGCTGAGATGGTGACAGAAGAAGAGCTGGCATTGGGAACGGTTTATCCTGACCTGAGAAAAATCAGGAAGATATCAGCTACCATTGCAACAGCGGTCATCAAAGTTGCTTTTGAGAGTGGCTTAGCCGGTATTGAGGAACCTGAAGACATTCGCAAATTTGTCAAAGATAAGATGTATCAACCGACATACCCACGCTATGTAGCAGCCACCTTATAATAATATAGGTCTGCAACAATAATACAGCCCCCACTACTCATTCGAGTGCTGGGGGTTCTATTCAATTCTGCAAAAAAAACATGCGCAGCAGGCAGAATCAATTTCGGATATTGCTTAATCCGCCTATATTAAATAATGTTAAAACAATCTATTTACAGTGCTTTGATCTTGATCCTGTTGTTTGCTTGCAATGGTAACCAGAGCAAAATGGGTGATCTCGATAGTCTTGATCTGGAGTGGACCAGCATTGATTCCATCAATAAAGATCTGCCCGACGGGATTACTGTTTATCAGTCTATTCACGTAGGTGCCAATCTGCGAGCCTGGTATGTGAAGGTTCAGGAATCGCTTCCTGAAATTGAGAGTCGTGTTCTGGTTTCTGCGGACGATGATCGTCGGGAAACTGTTTCCGAGTTTGCCCAGCGTCTTCAGGCTCCTGTATTGATCAATGGCGGCTATTTTCGTATGGATCTGAACCCGGCAAAACATGTGGGAATATTAAAGGTCGATGGTGAATTGATCCATGCTGCCACTACATCGGTTTTAAGGGGTGAACAGCGCTTCTTTCTACACCGGGCGGCCATTGGCTTTGATGCTGATGATCAAATGAGCATTGAATGGGTGTCAAGCACAGGGGACTCGGTATTCAGTTGGGAACGCCCCATTGATAATCTGCCGGGGGTACCGGGACAAAAAAATGATGCCAGTTTTAGAAAGTTTTATTCATTCCGTGATATTCTGGGAGGCGGACCACTACTGATCCGTGATGGGAAAATCCA
>JAUVKO010000182.1 GCA_030596225.1 Fidelibacterota bacterium | reverse complement strand
CAGGTTGCATCACAACTATTTGCCATATCAGATCTGGCGCCCAGACCAACATACTCAGTATCATTAGTGCGTGAGGTCCATACTGCAGCAATATCTGTTTGAGATAGCAACATATCTTTCAAATGCAGTGCCATCACGAGATTGGACTCAGCTTCTGAATAGCCATTGACGCCCATGTTCTCCTTTTTACTGTGACCCGGATCCAGAAAAATATCCCAACCCGATAAGCCTGTGACCTGTGCGTTGATCACACTTGTTAGAAGGAAGATGCTTGCCAAGAATTGTTTCATCACCTACCTCCTTCCGATCTGAATAACCCAGATACGACCATCGAGTTCATTTTCATAAGCAATCCAGTTTCCATCTGGAGACCAGACTGGGCGCATTTCATGAATATCCGGTGTGGCTGTCAGCACCTGCGCTTTGCCATTTATGGCATTATAGATGTGAATATCAGAGCGGGTAAAGACGTGACCATCATCTTCTGTGACCATACAGGCAATCCAGTTTCCGTCAGGCGACCAGGTCGGAACCGATCCACGACCAAGTTTACGGCTGTTAGAACCATCCAAATCAGCAATCCAGAGATCTTCACTTGCAGTGGAGTACGCATACTGTGTTTCTGCCGGTGAGATTTCGAGGTGCAATACTCGTTCCTGTGAATTTGAGAGTTTAGATTCGGCCCCTGTTTCAAGGTCTCTTAAGTAAATATCGAAGCTTTTTAAATAGGGAAGTTCGCCTGTTAAAGAGCTGCTCCGGCTGGAGGATACCATGTAAAGTTGAAACATTTTACCGGATTTTAAATAGACAAATTCCCCGGATTTTGACCAGATTGGAGTACCTGGAAGGGATCGTTGTGGTTCAGAAAGGGCATGGCGCGTTCCGTCCAGATATAAAAGAACAAGTTGACTGCGTTTCATATTGTTTTCGTAACGGGAAACTCGCGCTGCTATAGCATCTCCGCTTGGTGCCCAGGCTAGCCCATAACCGGCTCCCGTTTCTTTGGTCAGGGTGTTCATTTCCCCTGATGGAAAATCTATTAGATAAATCCCACTATAATTACCGCCCCCAACGGCCACTTTTGCACCATCCGGAGACCATTTTGGTGCCATGTAGGTTTCCCCTGATGCAGTAAGAGCAAGTGGCTCACCCTTTATGATGATCTCTTCACCCCAGGATATACCGGTTAGAGCCAGTATAATAATTGTGATCAATACCACGTGTCGCGACATGTTATTCTCCATTCTTAAGCCAATATACTACTTAAGTTCAAGTTAGTAAAAAATCTTTGCAAACCTAGCTGACAAGCCATGCACTTCAAACACTAAAAAGCTGAGAATTTGCCGCCTGTGATATAGGTTAAATTGTTAGGTATGCGAGTATTTCAGGGATACGAAAATTATCCTAAATGGCGAATGACTTCATCATCACTAAAAGGGAAACGCCCTTCCTGCTCTTTAGAGAAGATCAGCACATCATTTTTCCAAATATTATAGGCACCTCCGGCTGAGGGAAGGATGGTCAGGGTTTCAACATCATTGCCGAATTTATTTAGGATTCCTGCAACCAAACTGGTTGCTCTGGGGAGATAGTCTCAGGTGACGCAATATTCAACTTTAATATGCATGGAGATTCCTTTCTGGATCAAACTAAAATCTGAAACTGCTATTGACAATGTTTGAAAAAATGAATTAAGTTTTTAGAATTGGCTTTCAGCCTTAACCTGGTGCGGAACTATGTCTCAGTTCGGCCTTTCTGATGTTGCTGGAAATGAACTGAACAGCGATCAATGAAATCAAGCTCATTACTGCTCCGGCAATAAAGGGAATTCGATAATCCACGATCCAGGCTAAGCCACCCATAACCGGGATTGCCACCGCAGCTATGTGATTAATGGTGAAACCTACGGCCATGGTTGGGGCCATATGCTCGGGATCACCCACTTTCTGGAAAAAGGTTCTGATACCCATAGAAAAATTAAAGAAAATGTGATCAAGAATATACAGTACGGCAATGATCGCTTTGGATTCAACCGTGGCATAGGCAATGAAAATGAAGATCAGACTCAGGTATTCGGTAGATAGGACTTTCTGTTCTCCAAAACGAATGATAGCCTTTCCGATCAAAGGACTCAGGAAATAATTAATAGCATTATTCAGCATAAAAAGCATGGTGATCTCTTTCACGCTGAACTGGAACTTTTCAACCAGTAGAAAAACCGCAAAAGCGACAAAGATCTGACGACGGGCGCCTGCCATGAAGGTTAAAAAATAGTACAGGCTATAGCGCTTTCTGAGAATCATTTTTTTATGTTGTGGTACAACATCAGTCCGTGTTGGATTTTGGAATGCCCCCCAAATACCAGTCCCAATGATCAGTGCCCCCAGAATACTGAACATGGCTACATAGCTGAGATGCGAACTAAACAGTAGAATAATAGCACCGATAACAATAGCTGAAGCTGCGGAATAGCTACGCAGTTTTCCGAAGACCCAGGGTGAGGAATTCTTATCAAAATACTGTAAGGTCAAAGACTGATTTGTGGTTTCAAAATAATGGAAACCAAAACTCATGAGTAAGGTTGTAAAGATCAACCCAGTGTATGAGGGAAAAAATCCAGTTAAGGCAACCCCTGCTCCCATGATAGAAATGGCAAGCGCTGAAAGCCGGTGCTCTTTAATGACCAGGATAACAAAAACCACCAGAAGTGCCAGAAAGCCAGGCACCTCTCGCACCGACTGTATCATGCCAATATGGTTACCACCCAATCCAACGACATCCACAGCGAAATTATTAAAAAGTGTACGCCAAACCTGCAAGCCTGCTGTGGAAGCAATGGACATGACTGCCAGGAAAATAAACATACGATCTTGTTTTATATTTTGCATGGGCAACAAGACTAATCGAAAAAGAGGGAGTGTGGAATGTCTTTTTACGGTTTTTAGCTAACAGGATATCCGCTAGTGTTTGGGCAAATTATACCAATTACACCTCAAAACAATCTATGCATTCTTCATCTTTTCCAGTTTTACTGCTCTTAAAATTTCAACCATAGCTCAAGCTATGCTTAAAATTTAAAGATTGTAAAACAGAAAAATCTTTTGAATTCATATAGATTCTTTTGAAGTACAATTGGTATTACACAGACTTTAGGAGCAGTCCGAGTGAGGAAACTTGTGTCCGACCTTCCGATACGACCATTTCTCCTCGCCGGATAACCGTTTCAGGAAATATGGCTGGTAACCCGGTATAAGCATTCCAATCCAGAATCGTATCAAGGGCTTCATCCTGGACAGTAGATAAAGACTTTGGATTTACAATGAGCAGGTCCGCATGAGTTCCCGCTTTGAGTGTTCCCTTCTGCTCAAGACCAAAGATCTCAGCAGCATTTCGGCTGGTCAGGCGACTGAGTAGGGAAAGATCGAGGCCACGCTGAAGAAATTGAGCCAGGAGTGTCGAAAACAGGGTTTCCACACCGCCCATTCCGTTAGGGATTTCTTGAAAGGGTAAGCCTGCCTGCTTATCAGCCAGACAAAAAGGGCAATGGTCAGAGCCAATAGTATGAATCTGTCCATTTTGAATACCTCGCCATAAAGCCTCTTGATCAGTTTTCTGCCGAAGAGGAGGACTAGATACAAACATACGTCCACCTTCTTTCTTATAGACTTCTTCAGTCAACAGCAGGTAATGGGGACAGGTCTCAACCTTCAAGAGGGGGTACTTGGCGGTTTCAGCCAATCCAGCGGCCGTATTCAAATGAACGATGTAAATAGTACAGGTTGTCCGTTCTGAGATTTCCCCCAACTTGCGAACGGCAACAGCTTCCGCCTCTGGAGGACGACTCAAACCATGGTACCGTGGATCCGTCTTGCTTCTATCGGCAAAAGGCTCAGATGCTGCAGAAATAACGTTATTATCTTCTGAATGCACCATGAGAACACCATCGTGGGCCCCAACGATCCTTGCCACGGCCTCGATCTCATCATAGCTCAGCATCATCCCTGCTTCTTTATAGGTGGTAAATACCTTAAAACTGGAAAAACCCATGCTTATCAAACGAGGTATCTCTTCAAGGATTTCAGGTGTAAAGCGGGTGATGTTGATATGCAATCCCACATCGCATAAGGATTTTCCAGCGAGCTTTTTGCGTGCTTCAAGACTATTTACCAGGGATTGCCTTTTCTCGAGGACAGTGAAATCAAGAATAGTGGTAACTCCGCCGTGAAGTGCTGAACGACTCCCCGTAGCAAAGGTATCAGCTGAGCTGCCGGTCTTGATGGGAATGCCCATATGCGTATGGGGATCAATAACTCCGGGAAAGATCCATTTACCTGAAGCATCGATGATTTGAGTTTCAGAGGAATACTCAAGTTCAGTGCCCACTGCGGCAATCGTTTCATTTTGAATCAGAATATTTTCCTCACGCTGACCATCAGCATGGATTATCAGTCCGTTCTTAATGAGTAGGGAATTCAATCAAGTGCTCCACGATACTCTGCGATTATTTCTGATAGAATGCTGATGGCAATTTCCGGGACAGTCTGGGCGTCAATATTTAAACCAACCGGGGCATGCACCTTGGAAATTACAGTAGCGTCGCTACCGTCAGCGAGGAGACTCGTGGAAAGAAGCTTCCATTTCCGGGTACTGCTGACGAGACCAATATAGCGTGAAGGTGTCTGGAGAATGCCGGCCAGCAGTTCACGATCGTGCTTATGTTCGCGACTGGCAATCAGGACAAAATCCCGGGGGTCAATGGCAGGAACGTCTTCC
>JAUVKO010000278.1 GCA_030596225.1 Fidelibacterota bacterium | reverse complement strand
GTTGATTTGTCCTGAGGCTGAACGAATATCGCCTAAAAGAAATTGCATTAGATCAATAATATGGGATCCCAGATCACAGAAATAGCCGCACCCGGAGATCTTTGGTACAGTTCTCCAGTTTTCTTCATTTTCAATATCTATGGCCTTTGCCTGATAAAGCAGGCGTAAATTTACCTCCTGAATGGTACCCAGTGATCCGGAATCTATTATTTCCTTTACTTTTAGAAAGCGCGGTAGAGCACGTCGATAATAGGCAACAAAAAGGGGTACTCGCTGTTCTTTGCAGATATTCACCATCTCAAGACACTGAGCATAGCTATTGGCCATGGGTTTTTCAACATAAACTGCTTTACCGGCGAGAGCAGCCATTCTAGTGTAATAAAGATGTGTGTCTGGGGGAGTCGCAATATAGATAGCGTTGATCCCATGATCATCAATGAGATGATCTACCGAATCATACCATTTAGGCACTTGATGTCTGTTGGCAAAATCCCTGGCCAGTTTACCATTGCGCCGCATGACAGCCATCAAATGGGAATATTCCACATTTTGCAAAGCAGGTCCACTTTTCATTTCCATGACATTACCGCAACCGATACTACCCCAATAAATATTTTCCATCATATCTCTTTCACAGACAAACTATCTGCACTCCTGTGTTTCGTCTCTGGTGGAGGATAAAAAAGAAAATCAAAATTTCTTAAGTCCTTGCGTGCCTGTTTAGTATGTTGTTTTCCCAGGATATTATACAGAATGTTCCAAAACTTTTGGCTGTGGTTCTTTTCATGTGTGTGTGCCAACTCGTGGAGTAGAATATAGTCTCGGAGATGATCAGGTAGATAAAAGAGCTTCTGATTGAGACTGATATTATTTTTCCCTGAACATGATCCCCAACGACTCTTTTGATTCCTGACGCTTACTTTATTGTAGAGAAAATGATGATGTTGAGCCAATTCATTGAGCCGCTGTAGTAATAAATTTCGAATTTCTCCCAGTGCTGTTTTGGGCTGAGTGGAAAAATATTCCTGAGATATTTTTTCCGTTAGTTGTGCTTGCTTAAGCATTTTCCTGATCCAATCCTGCTTTTTCTCAATGAAGGTCATTGCTTTCCTGATTGGAAGGCCGGACGGTAGTGTTACCTGTATGGCTTGGAAAGGCTTGACCACTAGACGGAGTGATCGAGAGGTGTCACTTACGGTGAAGTTGATATCTCCAAATTCAGGATGAACTTCTATCCGGGTTTTCTTTCGAGTTTGCTTAGTTTGGGAGAAAATGTTCATCCACTTGGGTCAATTCACGGGTCTTATTGATAATGGAGGGATAGCTTAACTCAAGGATATTAGCCATTCGATTCTTATTATAGCCGTATTTCTCATAAAGATAATGGACCATCTCTCGCTCAAATATTCTATTGATCTCTTCCCAGCTCAGCTCCTCATGCTCTTTAATAAACCCATGCAGATCATGCTTCTCAGCACTTAAGGGGCTATCTTTAACCGGAAGTAGATACCCTCTGTTTTTCAGCCGATCTTGAAGTGAATATAGAGTTGTCGCTGGCATATTCAGTTTTTTTGCTAGGCGTTTACTGTTAGGTGGTTCTTGCGTATGATAGAGGATCAATTGATGCTGAAAGATGTCCTTGATCTCTTTCCAGGGTTTTCCTTGAGCAAAGGTGAAGGGGTCTTTATGAACACCTGCATTTGAATGTGAATTAGAGGGATTATTACGAGTTATAAAACTAACATAAGCATCTACAATGTTTTTACGATCTCCGGTTAAACTGATACCGTGCTTGGCATAGCGCATGGCATGATCGTAACCCAGCTTGTAATAATGTCCAGCTTTCTCAAGCTCACCGAAGTGGTTTTCATAGGTTTCCCCCAGGTACAGACATTCCCCTGGCAAACGCGAGATACTATCGAGCTGAGTTGCTATTTGTAATGCTTTTTCAACCAGTTCTACTGATAGGTCTAGATCATTGCGATGTTTTGCTATAAGTGCGAGATTTTCATAGAGCACCGGGGAGGCAGGATCCAACTTGCCATCAAGCTGTATGTTTAAGAATGTTTCTTCAGCTAGGTCAATATTTCCTTCTGAATAGTAGGTGAATCCTTGACTCATTCTAATTTGTTTAATATTCGTAATCAGGTCCATTTGACGAGCAATTTGCATTGCAGATTTGAAAAACAGGTGGGTTGCCTTAAAATCTTTGTTTAATCTTGCCAAAATCCCAGTTTCTCGATATCCAATACAGGCTAATACTTTTAGATGGTTTTTGTCAAGTTTCTTTACAGCCGAAACAAGATGAGATATGGGATAATTATGGAGCCTGACTTGGTTGAAGGCAATTTGATAATCAAAGGCTAATTTAAAATTACTATTAAAAGTTAGATTTTTTCCACTATAAAGCAGAGGCAGGGTAGAACCATGCTCAGAAATTTTTTCATAAAGAGCAGTGTGGACATAATAATACAATGACAATATCTCTGAACGCATTTTTTCATTTAGATAATCAGCCTGTGAAAAAATCAGGTTCGAAGCCGCTCTAAGTCTGTCATAGCTTTCAAACTCACGACCGGATAGCGACAGAAATCGGGCTTCACCGATCTCAAGTAAGGGCATGCGCCAATCTCCCTGAGTTATCTCCCTACGTAATGACTGATATAATTGTTTGGTTGTAGATAAGT
>JAUVKO010000181.1 GCA_030596225.1 Fidelibacterota bacterium | reverse complement strand
ATGCAACGTGGTCTGAGTGCTGTTAACCTGGCAACACCTTCCATTGGTGGAACCATGAATATCATCACTGACCCGACTGCTCTTGCAGCAGGTGGTAGCATTAAGCAGGAACTGGGTTCCGGCTCATTTATGAAAACCACTGCCAACTATAACACTGGTTTACTGGCTGAAAAAGTTGCCTTTAGTGCAACTATTGTTCGCAAGACCGGTGAAGGTATTGTTGATAAAGCCTGGACCGACTCTTGGGCTTATTATTTTGGAGCAGCTTATGCTCTAAATTCAGACAATCGCTTTGAGATCTATGCAATCGGTGCTCCCCAGCGTCATGGTCAGAATCTTTACAAACAAAATGTAATGGCTTATGATCAGGAATTTGCAGAAGAAGTGGCCGATAAAGAAGCCATGGATGCAGTCGATTCTGATGGTGATGGTGATAGTGACTGGGCTGAATACAATGCTCAGTTCACCAAAGATGACGGTACTGATGCCGGTCGTCTATTCAACCAGAACTGGGCTCCAATTGATCCTGATTATGAAGGAGAACAATACTGGTACATGTATGGTGATAAGACCATGGAACGCCATGATCCTAATTTCCTGAATGAACGTGAAAACTTTTTCCATAAACCACTGGTTAATTTGAACCATTATCTCAACCTTTCTGAGAAAATGAGATTATCATCCGTTCTGTACTGGTCAGGTGGTTCCGGTGGTGGTACCGGTACCTATGGTAAGATTCCAACCTTGGATGCTGACGGCAATCTTGGTGACGATGACTACAAATTCTATTACGGAAGTGGTCCCTGGACTAGAGACTGGAATGCATTACTTGATTATAATTCAGGTGATTCGTCAACAGTATATGTTGACAAAACAGCCTTAACACGTACACATGGAACTGATAATAATCAGTCTGTTGGTATTTTGCGTAACAGCATCAATCGTCAAAGCACGATTGGTTTGATCTCCAAACTGAACTTTGACATGAGTGAAATGCTCAAGCTCCAGGTTGGTATTGACTGGCGTACAGCAGGTATTGAACATGCCCGCGAAGTCCGAGATCTTCTGGGTGGTGATTACTACCTGGATTTTGCTGATGATAATGAACCCGATGGTAAGCGCGTTGAACTAGGTGATATCATTGCCTATCATAACGAAACTACTGTTGACTGGATTGGTGGATTTGTACAGGGTAATTATAGTGCCGGTGCCATAAATGCCTACGGTATGGCTGGTTTCTCTTCCATCAAATACTCCTATCAAGATCATTTCACTGTAGCCGATTCACTCATCATATCTGATGCTATTGGTGCCATGCAGTTCAAGGGTGGTGCTATGTATCATCTAGCAGATAATCTAAATGTCTTCGGTAATTTTGGTTATGTGGAAAAACCACCGATCATGGATAACGTGATCTACTTTGATGGTACGGTTGCTTCTGATCCAGCTAATGAGAAATTCATGAGCTCTGAGGCTGGTGTTAATTACCAGGCTGAGATGTTTGCAGTAAGCGCAAATGTATACAACACAGATTGGAAAGATCGTAACTTGACAAAATCTGTAACCTCAGGACAGGGTTCCAGTGGTGATACAGATGTTATCTTTCTGACAGGCGTCAATCAAAACCATAAAGGTCTTGAAATTGAAGCTTCTGTTCAGCCAATACAGATGGTTCGTCTGGATGCTTCTATCAGTTTTGGTGACTGGAAATTCACCGGTGATGCTGATGGTAATTATCAGGAAGATGAATTTGATTCGACAGGTGTTGTCATTGGACAAAAAACTACACCATACACGTATGCCCTTAAGGATCTCAAAGTTGGTGATATGCCCCAGACAGCCTATGTTCTTGGTGCTACAATAATGCCAATTAAGGGATTGAGAATACAAGCTCTGTATAGTATTTACGATAACAATTACTCCGATTGGAGTCCTTCTGCTCGTGAATATAGTGGTGATCATTTAAATGCTGATACAGCACAAGTTTGGATGGCCCCAGGCTATGCAAAAATGGATCTCCATTTATCCTATGATCTTCCAAAGGTCGCCGGTATAAATGCTCAGTAGTTTGCCCATGTCTTCAATGCTCTTGATGCTACTTATGTTCAAGATGCTGTTGATCATAGTCAGTATAATGGTTTCTCAATGAGCGACGAACACTCTGCTGCAAGAGCAGAAGTGTTCCTTGGTACACCACGTTACATCAATGCCGGTTTGAAGCTTCATTTCTAGACTTTAAACTGCATTTAATTAAAAAGTCCCCTCGCCATGGCGGGGGGACTTTTTTTTGTCAGGATTTTTTTGCAGGCTTGTTTATAAGGTTGTCATTGTGGGGGCGTAACCACAATCTTATTGGTTTATAAAGTTTTTGATTTGATCTGTCCCCACATCAAAATTGTCAATACCATTTATTTCGAATCAGCAGCAGGCTCCAGAGCCAATTCGATGACATCACAAATCTCATCAACAAATTTGAATTCCATTTCTTTCTTCACCTTTTCCGGTAATTCCACTAGATCAGCTTCATTCTTTTTCGGCAGAATGACGGTTTTCAAACCGGCACGATTAGCTGCCATAACTTTTTCACGAATGCCACCAATCGGTAAAACAGCACCCCTTAGGGTGATCTCACCGGTCATACCCAGATTGCTTTTCACCAGGCGTTCAGTCAGTAATGAGATCATGGCTGTGAATAAAGTAATACCGGCTGAAGGTCCATCCTTGGGAACCGCTCCGGCAGGAATGTGTACATGAATATCGAGCTTTTTATGAAAATCAGGGTCTATGCCAAAACGTACCGCATTGGATCGGATATATGAGTACACCGCCTGGGCAGATTCCTTCATAACATCGCCCAATTTTCCGGTAAGCTTGAGCTCGCCCTTACCTGGCATTTTCATGGCTTCAATAAAGAGTATATCCCCTCCGACAGCGGTATAGGCCAGACCGATCACAATTCCATAGTTTGACATACGTTCAGCGATCTCACTATATCGCTTGGGTGGACCCAGCAACTTGGTGATACTGCCTTTGGTGATCCTGCGGGGTTTCTCATTACCCTCAGCTCGTTCTCTGGCAACCTTGCGACAGACATTGGCGATCTGACGTTCCAGATTACGGACTCCCGCCTCATAAGTGTAGTGACTGATTATCTCAGCAATGGCTGTATCCATAAAGGTGATCTGATCCCCGTCCAGGGCATGTTCTGTAACCTGCTTTGGAATAAGATAAGATTTAGCAATATGGATCTTCTCTTCTTCGATATAGCCGGGGAAGTCAATTATCTCCATCCTGTCCCGGAGAGGTCCGGGTATGGGATCCAGCCAATTGGCCGTGGCAATAAACATGACCTTGGAAAGATCAAAAGGAACTTCCAGATAATGGTCACTAAATGAATTATTCTGTTCAGGGTCTAGAACTTCTAAAAGTGCTGAACTGGGGTCACCCCTAAAATCGGTTCCCAGTTTGTCCACTTCATCCAGCATGAAGACCGGATTGCGGGTCTTGGCTTTTTTCAAGCCCTGAATAATGCGACCCGGCAAAGCACCAATATAGGTACGGCGATGACCACGGATCTCCGCTTCATCCCGCACACCACCTAAAGAGATTCGGATGAATTCTCTGCCCAATGCATCTGCAATTGATTTGCCGATGGAGGTTTTACCGGTTCCGGGTGGTCCTTGGAAGCAAAGAATGGGTCCTTTGATAGGTGCTTCAGGGTTCTGTTCCATTTTTAGTTTCCGGACCGCCAGAAATTCCAGGACTCGATTCTTCACCCGCTTCAATCCATAATGATCTCGATCAAGAATGGTCAATGCTTCCTGTACATCAACGCGATCCTCAGTTTCCTTACTCCAGGGCAACTCCACCAACCAATCCAGATAAGTACGAGAAACTGTGTATTCAGGTGATGAAGGGGGAATGCGCTGGAGCCGGTCGATCTCTTTCTTAGCAACCTTAAGGGCTTCCTCAGGCATACCGGCACTGTCTATCTTTTCATCCAGTTCCTTGATCTCAAGGGTTTGATCATCTTCACCCAGTTCTTTTTTGATGGCTTTCATCTGCTCACGCAGAAAATATTCACGCTGGCTCTTGGAGATCTCTTCCTGAACTTCAGTCTGAATTTTCTCACCAATCTCCTGCCGTTGAATCTCACGATTGATCAATACTGTAGCCTTCTTGAGACGTTCGTTTACAGCTGTCTCTTCCAGGATATCCTGCTTCTCAGAATTGGAGAGCTGCATCATGGAGATAGCACGATCAACTAAGCGGGCCGGGTGTTGAATATTCGAGAGCAAGGAAATGTGCTCCTGGGTAATGTATTCAGCGACTTTTGATAGTTCTCGAAAGAGCGTACGAATATTGGCCGACATTGCATCTGTTTCCAGATCAGCATCATAAACTTCATCAACACTCTCAATGATCGCCTTGAAATAAGGATCTGTCTGTGTATAATTCTTGATCAGGACCCGTTCCCCACCCTGTACAATGGCACTTTGACTACCATCGGGCATATCAAGGATTTTCATGACAGAGGCCGTGGTGCCAACTGAAAAAAGATCTGAAGTTGCCGGATCTTCCACTGATCCTTCACGCTGGGCTACTACCACGATGGTCTTTTTTCCGGACGGAAGCTCTCTAAGAAGTTTAAGTGAACGTTCTCGCCCGATATACAGTGGAATAACCTGTTGTGGAAAAAGCACCGTATTGCGCAAGGGCATAACGGGAAAGGCGGTTGCTGGTATGACATCTGACATTATTTATCTCCGATTAT
>JAUVKO010000136.1 GCA_030596225.1 Fidelibacterota bacterium | reverse complement strand
GATTTAACGCGACCGAGTGTAATATGAGGTTGAAACTTACGTTTATCAAGCTGATAACCAACTTGTTTTAAATGATTATCCAGATTCTTTTTAAAATCAACTAGGGTTGCATCATAGAGTGCTGTTCCAACCCATAACACTCTGGGATCATTGGCGTGAGGAAATATTCCTGTGTCAGTTGTCCCAAGCTTAATAAGCGGATATGAATTGACCAGAGTTTGCAAACTATTGGATTGCTCTTCAATGCTCCCAGGATCTGTATCACCCAGAAAACTTAAAGTAATATGTATATTTTCAGGTTTGACCCAGTTGATTTTATCGCTGCGATTCTTGAAAGGGTCTGCAATTCTTGATAAATACTTTCTTAGTGAATCCGGCAAGGGAAGTGCTATAAAACTTCGCATGGGCACAACTATAATTGTCCTTCGATGAACAATCTCAAAAGATTCAAAGCATTATTGGCACTCATTTGCTTGTTAATAATCCGGTTTGTTCCAAATTGAAATCTGCGAATATATTGTTTGCTATTATCAGCAATACCGATGTAAACGGTTCCAACCGGTTTCTCATCACTGCCACCCGTAGGACCGGCAACTCCTGATACAGCCACAGCATATTCAGAACCACTACGCTTCAGAGTTCCTGATAGCATTTCTGATACCGTTTCTTCACTAACTGCACCATGTTTGATAAGCGTGTTTTCGCGAACATTCAACATGGACATTTTAGTTTCATTGGCGTAAGTGACATAACCCGTATTGAAATATTCACTGCTACCACTGACATCCGTGATAAGACTTGCGATCAACCCTCCGGTACACGATTCTGCCGTTGCTACTTTTACCCCTTGATCAGAAAGTTGATCACCGATCACTGAGGAAAGGGTCTCATGATCACGTCCATAAATGTGTTTCGGAAGCAATTCGCGAATTCTGGTATAAATTTCATCAAGTATCGCTTGGTTCTCACTTTTATGCATCGAACTAAACGAGACTCGGATGCTGACCATGCCTCTCTTTGGTAAATAGGCGACTATAGCGCCGGTATATTCATCAAGAATGGGCTTGGTCAATTCATACAAAGTGGATTCGGGCATTCCGATTGAATGAATATCAAGCAATTCAACCAATGTACTGGTCATGTTGGTTAATTTCGGAATAATCTGCTCGGTGGTGATGAAGCGCATCTCACCCGGAACACCGGGCACGACAAAAAGATGTTTGCCTTTGTACTTAAAGTGCATCCCCTGAGCAGTACCAACGGGGTTATCCATTAACTCAGCATTCTCCGGGTATTCAGCTTGTGAAGTATTTATTGAAGAGAATTTTAATCCTCTTCTGGCAAATCGTTCTTTGAGTTTCTCTAATAGATCCGGATAGATCTTCAGACCAACACCGAAATATTCGCAGAGCACCGATTTTGTGATATCGTCATGGGTTGGTCCCAGACCACCGGTTAATGTTAAAATATCAGCTTCCTGAAATCCCCAGTCAAGTGCAGCTATTATATCTTCACGCACATCACCAATGATAAGCTTTTTAATTACGGGAATACCGATAAGAATTAATTGTTGAGAAATAAATGCATTATTCGAGTCTATTGTTTTTCCGGAAAGTAATTCATCACCGATTGATATAGTGATTGCCTTAATTTGGCTCATAGAAGTGCTGCAGCCCCCTGAATCAAAATAAAGGCCAACAGACCAGCTAGAATATCGTCCATCATAATTCCCAATCCATTGGGAAGGTTTTGTGATTTATCAATAAGCCCTGGTTTCCAGATATCAAATACTCTAAATAAGAAAAAAGCGGCCAGCCAATAGCCCCAATGATTCGGGATAGCTAATACAGCGATCCACTGACCCACCAGCTCATCAATAACAATTTCACCGGGATCTTCAACTCCTAATGACTTGGCAACCCTGGAAGATGCCAGTGTACCCAGAACAGCAATGATGATTATGATGCTTAAAGTAACAAAAAGATTATCACTCACCAATCTCCCCCATAAAAACGCAATGGGTAGTGTGATCAGTGAACCATAAGTGCCTGGCGCTCCAGGGATACGACCGACATAGCCAATCGAGGTGAAGACACGCAAAGCTTGAATCATTCTTTTTCCTTAAACATAGTGCTCAAGAAAACTCGATTGATCCAAAGATAGTTGAACCCTGTGAAAGCGGTGACCAGTCCAGTGAGGATAAAAATGGTTTCTGTTACAAACCACTCCTCCAACCAAGCCACCAGAGCTTCCAAAACCTCAAAATGTCCCATAAGAATAAACACCAATCCGACGTACATGGAAATATACTGAAAAGCGGTTTTAATCTTTGCCAATTGGCTAGTATTCATCGAAGCACCGTCAGCTAACATTCCCCAACGCAATAAAGTGACAACCATATCACGTAATATCACCACTGCTGTAATCCAGATCGGCATGATATCCATGATATTCAATGTAATAAAGGTGCTGTTCACCAGGATCTTATCTGCCAGTGGATCCATAAATTTTCCAAATTCACTCACTACCTGATACTTACGAGCTATTATCCCATCGAACAGGTCAGTCAAAGATGCGATCAAAAATAGTATGAAAGCCACCATGTGGAGGGTAAATCCATCAAACCCAATTAGGAACCATACGATAAGCGGAGTCACAACAATACGAAATATTGTCAGGATATTGGGTACATTGCGTATCATATCAATTCATGCCTTTCGTCCAGAGCCCTTCCTAAAGTAACCCCATCAATATACTCAAGATCGCCACCGCTGGGAATCCCTCTTGCCAACCGGGTCACTTTGACCTGACGATCCTGTAAAATCCTGGCTAAATAGAGTGAAGTGGTTTCCCCTTCAATACTGGGATTCATTGCAATAATTATCTCTTTTACATCAGCTAATCTTGCAAGCAGGTTCTGAATATTCAGCTGATCAGGACCAACACCCTCTAAAGGGGACAGCACTCCCCCAAGGACATGATACTTTCCTTTAAATCGACTAGTCTCTTCAATGGCAACTACATCTTTGGAATCTTCAACAATACAAAGGATGGATTCATCGCGTCTAGTATCCAAACAAACCGGGCAGGGATCGGTTTCAGTAATAAGATTGCAGACTGTGCAATACTTCAATTTTTCCCTACTCTGGATGATCACTTCTCCAAGTCGCTGAACATCTTCCTGATTCCACTCTAATAGTTGAAATGCCATGCGCTGAGCCGTTTTCTTGCCAATTCCCGGAAAACGTGAGAATTGCTCAGTAATTCGATCAAGACTGTCAGGAAGTATTTTCATCCAAGCCCGGGAATGTTAAGTCCGCCCATGCCTCCCATCATACCACCTGTGACCTGTGACATGCGAGAGCTGGCAGCATCCTGAGCATTAGTAAGCGCCTGATTGACAGCAGCCAATACCAGATCTTCTACCATATCTACATCATCTTCAAGAACATCCGGTTCAATCTTGATGGATAAGATCTGCATTTTTGCGTTGGCTTTGACATGAACCATGCCACCGCCGGCTGAGCCTTCCACCTCTATTGAGACAAGCTCTTCCTGAGCTTTTTCCATGTCTTTTTGCATTTTCTGGGCTTGTTTCAATAAATTGCCCATTCCGCCTTTTGGCATCATTGGAGTTTTCTCCTGTAAATCAGATTATTTTATTGTTCTTTTGTGCACTTATTATGAATCTCATTTTTTGTCTTTGCGAGAAACGAAGTGACGAAGCAATCTCATGTTTGAGATCGCCGCGCGCTCCCGATCTAAAGTCTGAATCACTCGCGAAGACGAATAAAATGATTCTATTCATCAATGATCTCGCCATCGAATATATCCAGCAAATGCTGTGAGGTTGGATGTGCCAGGACTTCATCTTCTTTTCTCTGTTTTGGTTTACGACCATTCTGCTCTAATAGTTTGATAGTCATCTTTGTTCCAAAAACATCTGCTGCAATATCCTGAATTGCCTGAATATTCTTATTCAAAGTCTGCATATGGTATTTTTGTTCTGTGGAGAAGATCACTGTCAGGCATCCCTCTACAAATTCTCCTGGTGTACCTTCACTCATGAAAGCGCCGGTAGATCTCCCCACTTTTCCTAATCTCTCAATAAAAGTTTCCCATTTTGGCAGAAGATCGTCCAAACTGATGGACATACTTTGATCTTCAGGAACTTTTTGAATCACCGGCACATCTTCAGGAACAGATGGGTCTTTAGTAATAGGTTCTTCTTCAGTGACAGGTTCATCTACAGGCTGCATATTTTTTGTGTCAGTTTCATTTCCATGGGAAGTGGGTTCAACAATAGGTGGTGTCTGGAATTCAACTTTTTGCTGGATATCTGCTGGAGGTAAATCTTTAACCTCAGTTATGGGTGCTATCTCCTCATCTGCCACGGGAGCAGGCACTACAACTGCTTTAGGTTTGGGGACAGTTCTTGTTTTAACAGGCTTTCCACTAAGCAAGGCATCTAAATCCAAACTTCGTGTGCTTTTTGCTAATTTTAACAGCATCAATTCAACAGATATATTCTGATTGCTCACAAAACGTTGATTCCTGAGGGTGTCCATGACAATGGTTTGCATTCTCAATAGATCGCGTTCTTCAAAATAGCCTGCCTGTTCTTCTAATGCTTTTGCATCTGTATCAGAAACATCCAGAAAATCAACAATACCGGCAACTTTCACAACGAGCAGATTCCGGATATGCTCGCTGATACCGATCAGAAATTCAGATATGCTAATTCCACGGGAGAATAATAAATTTGTCTGATTAATTAAATTGCCAGGAGCCTGACTGGCAATATGCTGAAGTATGTCAAAATAGATACTGGTATCCAGTACACCCAGTACCTGCCTCACTAACTCTAATGAGGCTTCATCCTTGGCAAATGCGGCAACCTGATCCATCAGACTCAAGGAATCACGAAGACTACCGGCTGCCTTGCGAGCAATGAGCGCTAATCCATCATCAGAAATAGAAATCCCTTCATTCTTGCTGATCATCTTCAGTCTTGCCACCATGGTCTCGGTTGATATCATCCTGAAATCATAGCGTTGGCATCTTGAAAGAATGGTCAGTGGAACCTTTTGTGGTTCTGTAGTCGCAAAAATAAACAGGACCTGTGGTGGAGGTTCTTCTAATGTTTTTAGCAAAGCATTGAAAGCTTCTTTGGTGAGCATGTGGACTTCATCAATGATGTAGACCCGATAATTTGAGTTTGCCGGTGGATATTTAACAACTTCACGTAATTCGCGAATGGCATCAATGCCTCGCGTAGAAGCACCATCGACTTCAAATACATCCATACTGCGACCGGCAGTGATCTCAACACAGTGATTGCAGGCATTACAGGGATTTCCATCTTGTGGATTTTCACAATTGATCGCTTTTGCCAAAATGCGGGCAGCAGTAGTTTTACCAACACCACGTGGACCGGTAAATATATAGCCATTTGCCAGACGTTGACGTTTGAGAGCATTACGCAGGGTTCTGGATACATGATCCTGGCCCACCATATCTTCAAATGTCTGTGGTCTATACTTTAATGAGGAAACGATATATGCAGATTCTTGATCGGCCACAATGTAGGACTTTCCGGTTGGTTTAATAAAAGCTGACCTCAAAGATGTGCGTGCCTCAGGGAATTCCAGCACACGATCATAATGCTTACCGCTGCTTCCTTCCGGATCTGACGGAGTTAGGCTCATTCACATTGCAGGACCTGAAAGCACGACACATCTTCAAGATCAGTCCATGTCTTTATTTGTCTTAAAAAAAGCAGAATAATGTATTAATTATTAGTGGCGAAGGAAGTCTGATTTATCGCTTTTAGCATATGTTTAGAGCTTATAATTAACTTCGATTCATAGGTTGCCAATTTTATCCGCCTTCGCGAGCTTGAGAACAGAAGACCCCGTGTATGCCTGTCCGCCGTACTTCGTACTTGAGGAAGGCAGGCACGGGGATGAATGATGGGCTATACGCTTCGGCGGGATGTCGCCATTCCCGACGGGCGGATAACCACGGCGAAGCCTCTTGGAGGCGAAGACGGGTTATGGAGCTGGGACCACGGGTTGGTCATTAAGTTTACCTGTCCTGAGTTTATCGAAGGGTCGAAATGTTACCCGT
>JAUVKO010000090.1 GCA_030596225.1 Fidelibacterota bacterium | reverse complement strand
CTGATCACCAATATATTCAAGCTGGAACTCCTTTAACAGTCTTGACGGGAAGCGTCATCTACAAGGTTCATCAGAGTTTATTGCTCCCCTTGCTCTGACGCTCGATGGAGTTAAGAAATATTTCAGGATATTCAACCCTTTTTTAGGACTAGCCTTAATACTGATGCTTAAGAGCAGAGTGTTAAATTTTTTCTGGATGAGCCTATAGTGATAATTATTGTATTGTGTTTCAGGTCGAGGATAATACTCGCCAAAAATATTCAGGGGTCTAAGACTGGATGGCTAATATACTCGTTTCACACGCGGTGAAATGGCACAACAGATCTCGTAAGTGATGGTATTCAAGGTGTGGGCTGCGGCACTGATCGTGACCCTTGCAGAGTCTCCTCCTAAAACAGTTACCACGCTCCCAACTTTTGGACGATCCTGTCCCAGATCGATCATGATGTGATCCATGGTTACTGTCCCTACGACGGGGTATTCTTTCCCCTGAATACTAACAAAGCCACGATTGGTCAAAGCCCGGCTATAACCATCTGCATAACCTATGCGTACAGTACCTATATTTGTGGCCACGGCTGCTTGCCACTTTTCAGCATAACTTACCGATTCACCGGCTTTGATCCGCCCTACCCTCACTAATGGAGCTTGAACCGTCATAACCGGCTTGAGAAATTCATTAAATGCATTTGTCGGTGATGTATCATAACCGTAAAGGCCAATCCCAAGGCGCACTGCGTCGTAATATTCCTGATCAGCATGCAACACCCCAGCACTATTGGATTGATGGATCATGCCTGTGAATCCGAGTTCACGAATAAGAGTAACAAACTCACGAAATCTTTCATTCTGTTTATTGTAAACTAGTTCAGACTCTGTATCGGAAGATGAATAATGACTATAAACACCTTGTATATCAATGGGAGATTTCGGATCAGAGATCAATTCAATGGCCTGGTCCACACTCACTCCCAATCGATTCATACCTGTATTCACATTAAGATGAACTTTGATACTCGAATACTTGGAAGTGTTAAAGAGTCTAACCTCATCCATTGATCCAATACTAATAATAGCATTCCGGGGAAGCAGATGAATCTCATTGTCAAAGACACGAGAAAAAATAATAATTGATATTTCAGGAAAAGCCACTGCCAGTTCAATGGCTTCCTCCAATGTTGCCACAGCAAAAAAGTTGACCCCCAACTCACGGTATAGATGCTTTGTGACTGCCAATGCTCCATGGCCATAAGCATTGGCTTTAACTACGGGAATTACCTGTGCCGGCTTAACTCTCTGTTGAAAAAATTCATAATTATTGCTTATGGCATCCAGTGAAATATGAGCTATAGCTTCCACAATTAATATCTCCCAATAAAAAGGGCGTGAAGAATCACGCCCTTTTCAAATTGATCTATGGCAAAGAGTTTAGTTAACAGCTTCTTTCAAACCTTTACCAGCTTTAAAACGAGGAACGTTCATTGCAGGAACATTGATCGGTTCGCCTGTACGAGGGTTACGAGCAACTCTGGCTGCACGAGCTGATACGTCAAAAGTACCGAAGCCAACTAAAGCAATTTTAGTACCGGATTTTAGTGAATTTGAAACAGCGCCTGTAAAAGCACCAAGTGCTTTTTCAGCCTGTACTTTTGTGATTCCTGAATCCTCGGCAATCTTTGCAATCAATTCAGCTTTGTTCATAGTGTTTCCTCCTTGTTTAGAATTAATAATTTTAACCTAGTCCAGTTGACTTGAGTTGAATCTTATAAGATTGACTCAAGTGGGCTTAAACCCTTACCCACATTAGGATAACGTCAAAAAGGTAAGGGTTCGAATTTGAAAGTCAAGCAGTTATTCGTTATTATTTTTTAAAGTCCTGAGAGGAAAATTCTCTTTTTAAATCTTCAAAACTTTGAAATATTTCAGTTGTACATCCGATAATCCAAGATGAAACTTCATCAATTGGCATCCCCAAAACCAGATAGACCGGAAGGTCATGTTCATACGCCAAAGTAAGTTCTCCGTGGGTTCCTCCCCCCTGAATCACATGTTCATCCCACAGACAAATAACCACATCGCAGTGATGCAATAATTGATGAAGATCTCGATCAATGATCTTTTTTATAACTGGCCTAAATCGTTTAATATCAGTACTTTTCCACTTCCTGAAATGCGTTTTCTCTTCTTCGGAAAGAAAATCCTGCTCATTTAAAGAGGGGTCGAATACATCCCAGTTTAATTCAGCTTTAAGATATTGGGTTAGTTCATGTCTCCAGGTAACACCGGCATCCGGAGCAGCCTCAATAGCGCCTGCTAAATAAGCCCTCAACTGTCTCCATCCAGGTGAAAGAAGGTTGCCGACAACCAAAGGAGAAATATGGTTTCGATCAAACAGATCAGTAAAAAACCATAATCAATGATTCCCTGAAGAAAGGCTACATCAAGTCCAGTCATCCAATTGTAAGGAGGAAAATAGAGGGCGAATTCAGGATAATAGTCTAAAGGAGCACCTTTAATAAGAAACAGCCCACTGATCATCATCATGGGTAAAAGACCTGCATAAAGAAGCTTTCCCAGGCTATCGACGTGTTTCACCAACAATCCAATAATTTTACTTATAGACACTATCTGGAGAGCACCAAGCAGTATAAAAACGATGCTTGCTTGAAAATTGATCTGGGTAAATGACATCTCTGTCACGAAAACCAGAATCGACCCCACCACAATGAGATGCACAAATCCTTTTAGCATACTGATACCAGACTGAGCAATAAAGAAAGAGGGCTGTCGATGAAATCTGCCCATCTCATACAAACTGGCCATACCATTACTTCGCTGAGTTTCCCAGTAGAAACGCGCCGTTGTCTCGTAAATAGTGATTAAGAGAGTCAGTAATAATGAATCTAAGACCAAAGCCGGTACGATTTGGGACATTTCACTTGCTGATAGAAGTGATTTATAGGGCAGAAAAAACATAAAGAAAAAGATCAGTCCCGTGAGTATGGGCAAAAGTCCCATCGTCATAAACTGCCGTCTATAGATGGTTATTTCTCGATGCCAGAGTGCGGCGAATACGTTACTCATGTATGATCTCCACTTTGATCATCTTTTTAAATATATCTGTCAAGTTCAAGAGTCTCGGTGCTGCTTCCACCACCCTATCCTGAAAAAGTGCTATGATGGATTCAGGAGGAACATCGATTTCAGTGCTGATCTCATAGTGATTACCATTTACTGTATAAGACACTACGTGAGGGGATGCATCCAGGATATTGAAATCCCGCTCATGGGTTTCAGACAAGGTCACATCCAATATTCGATTTTCTCGATCTGTTTCCTTCAGTTCCTGCAGCGTACCGTCTGCCACCAAACGCCCCCCATTCAGAATTGAAATACGATCTGCCAGGCGTTCAACTTGATCTAGATTACTGGACACGATAACGGTCGTGAATCGTAATTTTTGTTCCCTTAGGAATGACTCTATCAGTTCTTTACAATTTTGATCAAGGGAAGCCGTTGGTTCATCTAACAATAGAATAGATGGGTTATGCAATACTGCGCGGATAAACTCCATTTTTCGTCGAGTACCGTAGCTTACCTCATGGGGAAAGGCATGCAGGCTGGCAGCCACCTCGAAGCGAGTCACAAAACCTGAGATTCGATTGTGCAAATCTGCTTGAGCAATACCATGCAACTTGCCATGCAGAGTCAGGTTCTCCATCAAAGTAAGTGATTGTTCAAAGCGGCTGTCCTGTGACATATACCCAATCTGGTGTCGAATCTGGTTTTGTCGAGCCCCAAGATTTAAACCATTGATATAACCTGAGCCTAAAGACGGAGCACTTAAGGTTGCAATCACCCTCAAAAGAGTGGATTTACCCGACCCTGTTGTGCCAATAATGGCATGGATATGACCTTTTTGCACGCCCATAGTCACATTATTCAGGGCAGCCTTATCACCATATTTCTTGATAATATTTCTTAGCGTAATTGAAACAGCCATACCTAGCCTAAATTGTTTTCAGCCACAGATGAAACACAGATGTTCACTGATGGGTTTTTATGGTTCATTATTTACCCTTACGAACAGGTCATAGATTTATAGTTTATTTTTTGCATAAATAGTAGAGACGCAATGCATTGCGCCTCTACACTATCTACATTATTTAATGCTAGCATATTTGGGATTAATTGACAGCTTTCTTATCTCCCTTGAAGGTCCAGATAGCCAACAAGACAATCATCAGCAACAAGACCCAAATCGAAGCATAATTATAAGTTTCAGTTCCATAACTGATCAAATCTGTAAATCGTCCTATGAGTAATGAAATACGACCCATGACAGCGAAGCCAAAAGAGGCACCGAAACTGATCATCAGAAAATAGATTCCCACTCGAGTAACTTTACCAAAATGGCCACTATGCTCCTTTGAGAAGTAAAAATAGAGCAATCCTGTTATCGTTCCGACCAGAATGATCAGATTATTGAATACACTCACACCAGTGAGACTGAAGAAGGGTATATCAACAAATGATACCGCAGTACCTTTTATCTGTCCCAGGACATTGGAGTTTAAGAATGCATATGCTCTTAGACCTGCTGCCATACCTACTGTGTAGGCGATACCCAGACGTGCCAACCAGCTCAACTTTGAGGCAACACTCATGAGCATCATGATTCCTAAGGCAAAAGGCAGGAGATAGATAAAGTTCGGATCATGACCATGCCCTTTATTAATACCTCCATTGGGAAATACACTGGGTACTATGAACCCAAAGATATTGTATATCCCATACCAGGCTTTCATTAAAAAGCCAGAGATCTCACCATCAGGTGTGGGCCAGAGACGACCAAATAGATTGGGCTGAACCTGAGTCCAGAAGGCCATAGCCATCCAATATCCGGCAGAGACACCGACAAACACATGTTCAGCGATCTTGTAGAAAGGATTATCTTTATATAAATATGAGAAAATTCCCAGGGTCAAAAAGACTGCAACCCATGCTCCAAAAATTTCAGAACCGTTCATGATTCAGTCTCCTAATATTTCTTGGAACGTCGGCGTTCAACATAGAACGAGATGTTTCCGAAAATGATAAATGCAACAATAACAACATGGGCAACGGATTGGGCATCCATACCACTGGTTCCAATGCCAGGCTGTCCGATGAGCGATTCATATTCAGCTGCACCGGGCATCCCACCCAGGATACCTACGATCTGTCCAGACTGAACATAGGGCATGACCTCATTTACTTGAATGGATGTGGTGCCAGTACTCATGGTCACACCTGTAGGATCAGCCGCATACTGCACCCATTCCACAGTACCTGGATATCCAGCTGAGGCAGAGAACAGAAAATCAAAGTCTGCGACCTGATTGACACCCACCATCATGGGAATGTCATCCAGGAAATCACCGCGTGAATCCACTGTAAACACTTTGCGAATATTACTGACAAGACCTTTTATAATAGCTTCCGCTCCAGGTCGATAGCCCAACAGTACATAATCCTCACCATAAACCTTGTGATACTGATTATCCGCAACCTGTTCCAAGGCTTCCAGAGCCATGAATTGACCATCCGGCCAGAGACAGGTGATGTAAACTTTAACATCCTTTTGAAATAAATGTCTCAGTAAAGCGACTGTCATGGGATGAATTTCAGGTTTAGTGCTGGGACCATACTCAAACGATACAAGAGCTTTATCACCAGCTTTGAGTTCTTCTACCACGTCATAAACCGCTTGAGATGAATTGGTCGCCCGAATAGGCAGTCCTAAAGGAAAGAAAAGCGGTATAATCACAACCAGAGCAATGACGACAAATATCACTCGTCTATCAAGAGAACCGGCTCGTACGATAAAATCTAAAAACTTATCCATGATCATTCTCCGATATATGATTTTTCAATTCCCAGAATGTAGCGAATTGAAGTTGCAAAGATACCAAGACCGATACCGATCATGATAGCTCGTGCTCCTGCTACATTGGGATTGTTATAGATCCAGTCCTGTAGAACCGGTAAGTAGAATATACCCGGTTGGTCAATCGGCCACCCTGTGATGAATCCGGCGATGGTGACAATAAGCAGACCACCAACAACCGCCACTAAGGTATAGGTGCGGTTTTTCAACCAGGTATTCACACCTGCAGCCAAGCTGAGTACTACGATGTACATGATGAACCAGGCTGAGATACTGCTACCAATGGGAACGCGTCCCAGCATGATGATAATACCTGAGACTAGGAGCAAAGTAGCTTCAAAATTTCTAATCTTGAAAGCCCGGTAAGATGCAGACGCCACAAAAAATGCCAGCAAGGCAAACATGGTGGCTGAAAGCGGAGTGAATATGAAACGGAACATCCAGTTAAAGAATGAACCGCGAGTTGCTAGATGAGCACCCCATTCAGTGGCTCTTAATACAGCAGTTCCGCCAGCCGCATTGATCTGTTCCACAACCTTCTCTGCCCCGCCTTCAGTAAAGTATGGCGTATCGATGGTATAGGTATCACCTGCTGGTACAGCACTTAAAATATTCTGCGTGCTTTCCACATCCTGATTTATCTCACCAGCCAGAACAGGTGCAATTCTGGAAACTTCACCTATATCTGTGATGTCAACGTTATATGATCCCAGCATGATAAAACCGGCAGTGAATGAAAACGCAAAACCGGCAATGGCCAGCGCTGCATAGAGCCAGCCCCTGGATTGTTTAATGACCTTCATGGCCTGCATCTTTAACAGGTTCAAGGCACCCAGAAACATGGCAAAACTAGCCAGGATATCAAACCACTGCGTGGCATCATCATCAACAAAAGATTTAATATTTGGTTCATCTACAAACCAGCCAAACAGGGTCATGAACCCAATAGTGGCTGCGATGGCAATTGGTAATTGTCTTTTCATGAACATATCAAATCTCCTATTGTACAGTCAGGTAACTCAGGAGATCCCAGGAGATCCAACCTAAATCATGAAAAAAGTTAAATGTCAGAGCAATGAGTGTTACAGCAACGGTAAGAATTTTAAGATAATCCTGCCCCTTGACTCCCCCGATCAACTCAGGTTCCTGTGAAAGGTAAGCACTGGCGGCAAAGAATTCCTCACCGATGAGAGTGTAATCACAAGCCGTTACAAAGAAAGGAATCTGTGATGGAGATGCAGTTCCTGCGATCTGGATGGCACCAATTGAGTTACCGGTCTCAGCCAAGAGCAGAGATTCTGCATAAAATTTCCCCATATACAAACAAGCAGCCGGCTTCTCCCGAATCATGATCCCGTTGACACCAGCTGCATAGGCAAACTGATCATCCGTCAAATAATGAACCATATCATCATGGAATAAGTCAGGGCGACCTTCCAGTAAATACGATTCGCGACAGGATTCACGGGCAGCTTTCATCACAATAGCACGTGAAACAGGTACATTAAGACTGGTTTCATACCGAGCCGTCATCTTGGCCACGTGACCCAGTACAACGACACCGGCAACGGTCTCCACCTGATCCATATCCATGATCCCGGGAACATACAGAACCGGTTTTCCCATTTCAGTGGAACGTCCAACAGCTTCTTCCACGGCTTTAAGACCGGGAATACTACGCAGGAATATCTTCTCACCCCTCTTCGCCATGCGCGTTGAGTAAATCAACGTACCTGAAACGATCAGGATAGCCCAAAACATGACACTGCGTTCCGCGACAAAAAATGGATGTCCCGCAACCCAATAGATCATGAATAGAACGAAGATGATACCGGCAACAGACCAGAATTGTTTATCTTTCACTGTGCTTCTCCGTTTGCTTGTTCGTGTGTTC
>JAUVKO010000224.1 GCA_030596225.1 Fidelibacterota bacterium | reverse complement strand
GGAACGGATCAGCATATAAAACCCAATTCCACAGATCAGCAAAAGTGAAAACGGAAGCATGGCCCAGATTGACAGCTTACCCAGAAGTGTGAAGGCAACAGCGTAGATTATATGTGCTATTAGAAACAAGCCCAGTCCCAGTGAAAAAGCTTTGCGATTTTTGGGAAACATCAGAGCCATATCACCTCCCAAAGAAAATAGCAAGCTTAATAATACAAATTGGGTGAACGCAATGTTGTATGTTGGCTGCAAAAATGCAAGCAGAGCTATAGCGATCACCAACATGGAGCTTATTGGTTTAATCAGGTAGATTTGGTGGCGCTTATTGGCAAATTCAGCTTTTATCAATATGAATACGGCTGCAAATAATACAGGGATTAAATACAGGGCTGTTTTCATGACTATCCTCCATGTGGGATGAATTACCCAAGTGCTCACTCATTAAAATATGAGGTCTGACTTATTGAGATCAATTATTGTTACGTTTATGATCCTTGAAACACTGATTCTGGTCAAAAGCTAACATCTGAATCTGCCTATACCCCTATATGGAAGCTATGGTTTTAATTTCACGACACGAAATAGCAGAAAAATGAATAGCAGTACGCTAATTATTCCAAACCACCAAACATATTGAAGAACAAAATCTGTCAGATAGGCTCCTAAGATCATACCAACGGCTACACATAAAAGTTTTAATACTCCAATATCCCAAACGTTTTGAGCTTTAACTATCTGGTTGATCCAATCGATTATTTTCATGTCTTCTCTCCAGTTTTCTGTTAAAGGTAATCTGTATTATGGGTTTTTCATATTCCAGATGACACAGAGATATTGTAGCTTAAGGTCTGTATGGGATTAAATGAACTGGCCGGTTCTTCGTGAGGACAAAACGGTCAAACACTTTCCCATCGATCTGTATTGCTTCAAATGTCAACGTGGAATCGGTAATGCTGATCTTGCCATAATGGTGCTGTTTATCATTGTTATGGGCCAAAGCAAAATCATAGTAGGTTTCGTTATATTTATCCTTACGGACTGAATACAGGCCAGCTCCTGATCCACCACTGATCACCTGAATGATCCCGTCCTCATCATCAACGACACAGGATGAATTTTCAGGTAGTGGTTTTAAAGGGTGGGACCTAGCGTAGTAATGTGCATGACCATTTATAACGATATCTGCCTTGGCTTCGTATAGTAGCGGCCACCACTCATTGAGACTCTCACTATCAATCCTTTTACTGCCAAAAGGAAACGCTGGATAATGCCAGGTAACGATCAGCCATTCCCGTCTATTTGAATCCAACCAGCATTTTAAAGAGTCCAACTGTTCCACGTCATTCGTGGAAGTACTGTTGAGAAAAATCATTCGAAGGTTATCAAAATCTTGGTAATAATACTCACCATTGCCGGGCAACCAGGTGAGGAATTGATGCCAATGCTTATATGGATTTTTGTCACTGGAGAGATCGTGGTTTCCAATTACGGGTAAATAGGTGGGTGCCGCAGTATTACTGGAGATCAATGGTTTTGTTATTTGGAGAAATTTATTCCAATGATCATCATTGGAGCCCACGGCCACCAAATCTCCGGTATTTATCACCGCATCATAGTTTTCCTGTGCAATAATATTTACCATGGTTTCATGAATACTGTGACCGGATCGTGTATCACCCAGCACAAAGATATTCACTTGCGAAATAGCGGAGTCAGTTAGGACAAAGCCAAGTAATAAGACTAACAATGAATGCTTCGGACCTAACATCTACTCACTCCGTCCCATTGTGTGTTTCAATTGCCTAATAGTATGGGTACATCACGTAAACTACCAGAGTTCATGCATATTCCATGAAACTCTGATTAGAAGCATTTCAAAGGCGAATCGCTTCAATCTTCTTCGATTTTCCATTTTTTAAACCAGACAGCCAGGGCAATGGCTATGAGAGCCAGATTTGAGCAGATTCTGGAGAATTGTTCAGCACTTACTCCCATGATAGAACTCCCCATAAATACTGATGCAATCGCTGATAATAAGCCTACAGCTGCCAGAATAATTAAACCCAAAGCAACGTTTCTCATCATGTTAGACTCCTCACGTTTTGTGTTTAAATTTAAGCATATAATAATACAAATTTAATTCTGTCTGTCGATCAATATGTGCCAAATTTAGATTTTTACCTGATCAATACAAGAAAGGAATGACATTGAACCCTGCTTTGCTAATGAAGTAATATATATCGAAATACTGGAATTATTTCTTACCACATTGAGGTCATACTGGTTATATTTATTACCGATTAGTGTCAGTATTAGAAGAAGTTATGGCCAGGAGGTATCATGTTAGAGATATTAAAAGGGATTATTCTAGATTTCCAGGAGCAGGAAAACTATACTGGTGTTCCCCGAAGACTCGATGTAACCCCGGTCCCAAACAAAGCAACTATCTGTATAGGTGCCAGGAGAAGCGGGAAATCGACATACCTATTCCAGTTGATTCAGAAGCTCTTAGATTCTGGAGTATCACAAAAAAACATCCTGTATATCAACTTCTTTGATGACCGCCTGCATACACTCAATGCTGATAATCTTGGGATGATCCTGGAAGCATATTTTACTCTGTTCCCAGAAAAGAAGAATACTGAAAAGATCTACTTGTTCTTCGATGAGATACAAGTAATCCCGGGCTGGGAGTCCTTTACTGATAGAGTGATGCGAACAGAAAACTGCCAGGTCTATATCACAGGATCATCAGCACAAATGTTATCCAGGGAAATTGCAACCCAGATGCGGGGTAGAGCACTCTCGTGGGAAGTATTCCCCTTTTCATTTCTTGAGTTTCTGGATTATCAAGAGATAGGGCATGGATCAGATCTTTCCACTAAGCAAAGACTACTGATACAGAAAGCATATGAAAAATATTATGAAACTGGAGGGTTTCCGGAAGTTCTGAGTTTAGACTCCACTCTTCGAATAAAGATTCATCAGGAATACTTCAATGCTATGCTATTCCGAGATATCATTGAACGATACGACATATCCCATCCCAAGGCAGTAAAAGATTTGGCTCTAAAACTTATTGACAATACAGGATCACTGTATACGATCAACAAACTTACTCAGTACCTCAAATCCCTGGGATACAATGTACCTAAATCCTCTGTTTCAGATTATCTCAATTGGTTCGAAGACGCCTACATACTCTTTACCGTACGAATGTTTGATGCGTCAATAGCTCGGGCAAATGTCAACCCGAAAAAGATATACTGCATCGATCATGCAATGGTATCATCCTTAAGCTCAGGAATATTATTAAACTCGGGGCATCTGTTAGAGAACCTTGTCTTCACCACTTTAAGACGATCTTCATCAAAAGTGTTTTATTACCGTACGAAAGGAGGACGAGAAGTTGATTTTCTGGCCTTGTCTCAGAAACGGGCAAAAACTCTTTTCCAGGTTTCCGAATCACTGGTAGACCCAAAAACCAAAACTCGTGAAGTAACAGCGTTGACCGAGGCAATGACTGAGCTAGGTCTGCCAGAAGGGACTATTGTGACCCGAAACGAAGAGGATTCATTTGCCGTAGAGGCTGGAAAGATTCATGTTGTACCCGCTTGGAGATTCATTCTCAATGGGGTTAATTGCTAAATGATATCGCCAGCCAATTGAAAATTAGAATGGTGACAATCCCCACTATTTTTAGCATCATCCTTGACCCCCTGCCTGTCCGCCGTATTGCGTACTCACGGAAGGCGGGCTTGTAAGAAAGCACTCCACGAATTTCATCTGATTGAT
>JAUVKO010000097.1 GCA_030596225.1 Fidelibacterota bacterium | reverse complement strand
CATTATCTGGTGTTGAATAACGATACCACCCACGAACCCGACTGGATTGAGCATCTGGTTGATCAGATGGAGTCAGATCTTAAGATCGCTGCCGTTCAACCTAAGATCATGTCGGCTCAGGATCCTAAGTTCTTTGATTATGCTGGTGGAGTTGGCGGACTCATGGATGTTTTAGCTTTTCCTTTCGCACTGGGTCGTATTTTTACCACCATGGAAGAGGATGACGGTTTCTATGACACGCCACGCGATATTTTCTGGGCCAGCGGGACAGCCTTGCTCCTGCGTGGAAGTGCTCTACAGGAAGTGGGCTTGTTTGATGAGGACTTCTTTGCCCACATGGAAGAGATCGATCTGTGCTGGCGCTTGCATAATGCCGGTTGGAGGGTGGTCAATGCACCTGTATCTAAAGTCTATCATCATTCTGGATGGACCTTACCTCCTGATCGCTACCAGAAGAAGTATCTGAATCATCGTAATAACCTGATGATGATCATCAAGAATTATCCATTCGCTTATCTGGCGATGATCTTGCCAACACGTATTGCCCTGGAAGGTGTCGCGTTCGTCTTTTCTGCTCTGATCCGTGATTGGAAGCGCATGGCGGCCATCATCATGGCTCTGGGTTGGAATTTTCTACATCCCTTATTATTGCTTAGAAAGCATATGGAGGCCAGAGAAAGACGGCAACCATATGCTGTTGCCATAACTTTGAGAAGGATGTATGGTGGATCTATCTTTTTTCAATATTTTCTTCGCGGACGCAAACGCGCTCGCGATATTAAGAAGTAAGCAATGTCAGTTTATTTTTTCGCATTCATGGGTGCTATACTTGGTGGATTCACCGTTGCTCTGGGCGCATTTGGAGCCCACGCACTCAAACCTATTTTAGAATCGTGGGATAATTCATATGGTCTGATCATTTGGGATAAGGCCGTTTTCTATCAGGCCATGCATTCGCTTGCCTTATTGAGCCTGCCTCTGTTTTCTGAGATTATGTCTCCCAAAGCATTAAATATTACCGGTTATATGTTTATCGCCGGTACAGTATTGTTCTCCGGCAGTCTTTATGTGCTGGCACTTAGTGGCATTAAAGTCCTGGGAGCTATTACACCAATTGGTGGTACTGCTTTTGTCATCGGCTGGGCCGTATTAGCATTTGCACTGTACAAGGCAGCCTTTACTTCATGACCCTGGTGCGCCCCTGGCGCTTATCTGACCTACCGGCCATCCAGCAGGTGGCTTGGGATACATGGACAGAGGTATACGGAAAGTTTATTCCTGAAGAGGATCGCCGGGACTTCCATATGGCTTACTATGCCTTGGATAAATTACAGAATCTTTATGACGCAATGACAATCGAAGGCTGTGTGGTGGTTTCAGGTGATCAGATCGTGGGTTACAGCAAAACCCATTGGAACAAGCAGCGGCAAGAATTCTTTATCACCTCTCTTTATGTTTTATCGCGATTTCAGAAGCTGGGCCTGGGGAAGCAAATGTTGGAATTTGGAATAGCTGTTGCCCGAAAATACAATATAGATCGAGTTTGGCTGGGTGTTATGATCGAAAATAAGCCAGCGCTTCAATGGTATGTTCGTCAAGGTTTTGTTTTCGTGGAAAGCAAGCCTTTCATCATTGGGAAAACAACAATTGAAGATTTGATCGGATATAAGCTGATCTAATTTAGCAACATCCAATTTGGAGGATAAATGCCAATTTTAATATCAGGGATCTCAGGGGTGCGGGGAATCATCAACGATGGCTTTGATACAGATGTAGTTAAAGTCTATACTCAAGCTTTTGCCCAGCTCATGGATAAAGGTCGCATCATCATCGCTCAGGATAGTCGACCATCCGGTGAAATGTTCAAGGGTGTGGTCGAATTGGTTCTGAGGCGTATGGGTTGTGAGGTTATAGATTGCGGTATCTGTCCCACACCAACGGCTCAGCTCATGGTGAAAGATTTGAATGCCAAGGGAGGCATTATCGTTACAGCCAGTCATAACCCCATTGAATGGAATGCCTTGAAATTTGTAGGAGCCGAAGGTCTTTTTCTGGATTCAGAAGAACATAAGCAGCTCCAGCTGGAACTTTCCAAGGTCAGGGAAACAGGGCAAACCCAGGCAGAACCTAGCGGTGAAGTCACCCTGTTGGATGAACGCATTGAACGCCATATTGAAAATGTTTTAGCTTTGGATCTGGTAAATGTTGATGCGATCCAAAGCCTCAAACCCAAAGTGGTCATTGATGCCATCAATGGTGCCGGATCAGAAGCGTTACCCCTGTTCCTTGAGCGGATCGGTTGTGAGGTCATTCGGCTGAACTGTGATAATGACGGAAATTTCGTTCATACTCCAGAGCCCCTGCCTGAAAATCTTAGGGGACTAAGCAATGAGGTTCGTCGTAAAAATGCTGACATCGGTATTGCAACAGATCCAGATGCTGACAGACTAGCAGTGATTGATGAGTTTGGGAATCCCCTGGTGGAGGAATATACACTGGTGTTGGCAGCTTATCATGCACTGCGCAACGCTGCAGAGGATGACACTCGGCCAATTGTCACCAACCTGAGCACAACCATGGCTTTGGATGAATTAGCTGAACGGTATGGTCGGAAAGTTTTAAGAACCCCGGTTGGTGAAATCCATGTTGCCCGGAAAATGCAGCAACAGGACAGTCTTATCGGTGGTGAGGGGAATGGCGGGGTTATTCTTGCCGAATCTCACCTGGGACGTGACTCTCTGGTTGCCTCTGGATTGATCCTGTCACTCATGGCTGAGACCGGACAATCGATCCGCGAAATTGCCAGTGATCTGCCCAGATATGAGATGGTCAAGGACAAGATCAATGTTCAAGGATATCAACCGGCAGATATCCTTAATGCACTGGCAGAAAAATATGCCAGCCTTACACCAAACCTTGAAGATGGGGTCAAGATCACCTGGAAAGACCGTTGGGTCCATTTCCGGGCATCCAATACAGAACCGATTGTGAGGATCTTTGCCGAAGGAAGTAGTCAAACTGTTGCAGCGTCCCTGGTCAAGGAATTCAAAACAGAGATTCAGAACTTGATGTAAGTACGTATAATCAAGCTTGCGAAGGTTCCAAACCTCCGCAAGCTTAGAGTACTGGATAAGTATGAACAATTACCCGAAATTAAATACTAAACGCCTCCTTCTCCGCGGATTTCAATTGTCTGATGCAGCCGTGGTCCAGAAGCTGGCCGGTGCCTATGAAGTAGCGGAAACGACCCTCAATATTCCCCATCCTTATGAATCCGGTATGGCTGAAACCTGGATCTCTACGCATCAAAAACAATTTGAAAATAGCTCGGGAGTCGTATTTGCTGTAACCCTGAAAGAAAGCAATGATCTTATTGCTGCCATGGGTTTGGGCATTACTCAAAGATTCAATCGGGCTGAGTTAGGCTATTGGGTGGGTAAACCCTATTGGGGGCAGGGCTATGCCACAGAAGCAGCTACTGAGGTTCTGAGATACGGTTTTCAGAATCTGAAACTGAATAAGATCTATGCCTCCCACATGACCGGCAATCCCGCTTCAGGGCGGGTGATACAAAAGATCGGCATGGAACCAGAAGGGCTCCTGAAACAACATGCCTTAAAATGGGATCAATTTGTTGATCTGGCTGCCTATGGTATTCTTGCTGAAAATTGGCGTTCTAGCCATGAGATTTAAGCGGTTTTGTTAGCTCCTCATTATAATACAGTTGTCATTGGTGCTGGTCCGGCAGGTCTCATGGCGGCCATTGAAGCATATAATCCGGAACACAGTGTTGTCCTGCTAGAGAAGATGCGAAAACCCTCCCTCAAATTGCGTATATCCGGAAAAGGACGCTGTAATATCACCAATGAAGAGGGACTGCAGAGTTTTCTCAATCGCTTTGGTAAGAAGGGACGTTTTCTCAAGTACGCTTTTTCACAATTTTTCAACCATGACTTACTGAATTATTTACACGAGCTTGATGTCCCGACAAAGCTAGAACGGGGTGGACGCTATTTTCCCCAGAGTGATCGAGCTACGGACATTGTTGATGCTTTTGTGAACAAAATAAATGAGCTGAAGATTCCCATTGTGACCCAGGCGCATGTCACGGACCTTGCTAAGAATGAAGCAGGACAGTTTGTCCTGCAGGTGACCCACTCCGGACGTCCTGTTCAGGTTACGGCTGATCAGGTATGCATTACCACAGGTGGTTTATCCTATCCGGCAACCGGCTCCACCGGCGAGGGCTATATTATGGCAAAAGCATTTGGACACAGCATAACAGATACAGCTCCTTCACTGGTTCCGGTACTCACAGCAGGGGACACTGCCAAACGGGTTCAGGGGGTGAGCTTAAGAAATATTACGGTGTCGGTCTGGTCAGAGAATAAGAAGGTCACCGAATTATTTGGCGAAATGATGTTCACGCGCAAGGGGGTGACAGGTCCTATTATTCTGACCCTCAGTGAAACCTTGGTGAGTATGCTGGATGCCCGGCAGGATGTTCAGATTAAAATTGATTTAAAGCCGGCTCTGGATCATAAGAAATTGGATCAGCGTTTGTTGAGAGAAATATCGGATCACAGCAAACAAAATTTTAAGAATATGCTTAAATCGCTGTTACCCCGGAAAATGATTGAGCTTTTTGTCGATATTCTGGCTATTGATCCGGAGAAGCAGCTGCATCAGGTGACAGGGGAAGAACGCAAGCGATTACGTATGTTATTGAAGGAATTCCCCATGCAGGTCACCGGTCATGATTCTTATGATCACGCTATTGTCACTTCCGGTGGGGTTTCTTTAAAAGAAATCAATGCGACGACCATGGAGTCCAAGCTGACTTCAAACTTGTACTTTGCCGGAGAAGTGATCGATGTAAATGGAGAAACAGGTGGGTACAACCTGACTTCAAGTTGGTCCACCGGATATTTGGCGGGCCGCTCCATGCGCAACAATAAATTGATTGGAGTTAATGATGAAAAAGAATAAACGCTCGGGAAATTTCAAATTCTTGTTGGGTAAAAGCTGGATGAAATTCAAAGGTTGGGAATTTGAAGGTGAGCTGCCACCCCAGGGAAAATTCTTGCTGGTCTGTGGCCCTCATACCAGTAACTGGGATTTTATCTATTTACTGGCCATCATGTTCATGTTGCGTATCAAAGTGTCCTGGATGGGCAAACACACCCTTTTTAAAAAGCCTTTTGGGAAGGTCATGCGCTGGTTAGGCGGTATCCCCATTGATCGCCGGAGTGCTCATGGTGTCGTTGATCAGATCGTCGATCATTATAACGAGAACGAGAACCTGATAATTGCCGTTACCCCGGAAGGTTCTCGCCGTAAAAGAGACCATTGGAAATCGGGCTTTTACCATATCGCTAACAAGGCTCAAGTACCACTGCTTTTGGGGTATGCTGATTATGCGAATAAAAAGGCCGGTACCGGTCTCTCCTTTATTCCCACGGGAAAGGTTAAACAGGATATGGATATTATCCGTAACTTTTATAAAGATATCCGGGGTGATCATCCGGAGCTGGAAAATGACATCATCCTCCGGGAAGAAATGTCAGATAAATAGGTACCCCTGTTACTGTCATTCTGCCTATCAAGACATCGATTTCACTAAAACCTGTTTCCGCGAAGCTAAACAGGTTTCAAAACTTTTTGTCTATATATGAACCTGTTTAAGCGATAGTATCGCTCTCGCTTGAAAACAGGTTATTTGAGGTACACCAATTTTCCGGAGTAAACTGTTTTTCCCACCTCTACCGTAATGATCAAGAGTTGATCTGCCAGAGGTCGGTTAACAGGCAGTGACAGTTGCAGGGTGTTTTCAGAAACAGGTTCCACAGCAAGTGAAGCAAGTTGACGTCCCCGAATATCAAATAAAGTTGCTCTTTCAATAAAATCTGCAATCGGGTCCGGGAGCAGCATCTTGATCTCTTTTGTAGAACTGGGATTGGGATAAACTAGACAACCTTTGACCACATTATCATCCTGATTCCAAAACAAACTGGTCAGATCAGGAATCCCATAGCCATAGTCATTGTCAGGATTTTCTGAGTTATCACCATACTTGTGAAATAAAGCAATGACCGAGTCCGGAGCTAATTCCGGATGAGCCTGGAGCAATAAAGCTGCTAGACCGGCAATCAAGGGTGTGGAATAAGATGTCCCGTAGCCATTTATATATTTATCTACGCCAGATGCTATACAAACGGAAGCTCCCATAGCTACCACATCGGGCTTAATACGACCATCATAGGTAGGACCCCGGGCAGAGAAATAACTTATATCACACTGAGAAGTGACTGCACCCACACCCAGTACATGAGGACTGTCAGCCGGTGGCCAGACACTGCTCACACTAGGTCCTTCATTCCCCATGGAATTCACCACCAGGATACCCCGCTGAGTAGCAATGTTGGCAGCCCGTGTGATGATGGCAGTTTTACCATCAATAGCTGAGAAAGGATAATCTTCAGCAGGATCATCATGTCCCAATCGGTAATTAAGTGAAGTGGAGATAATATCAACGCCCAGTGAATCAGCCCATTCCATGGCAGCCACCCAATTGTCTTCTTCCGCCCTGGTTTCACTACCGGTATCCTCAGTGCGAGCCAATAAATAGCTTGCACCATAAGCCGGTCCGATCAATTCCCCATAGGCATATCCACCCAAAGCACTCAGGACATTGATTCCATGATCATGACCAACACCGGAGGCGTCTGTTTCATGGTCAATGAAATCATACTGAGCGTAGACCTTAAGTTCATCGAATACCGGGTGATCAGTATTGAATCCCGTATCAAAAACACCAATCAGAACTCCTGAACCATCGTAGCCCCGTTCATGTAAAGTGGGGATATTGAGCATTTGGTTCTGGGTGTAAGATTGACCATAGAATGGTTCTGAATCTCGGGCAAGTCGTTGGTCAAAAGTGGTTTGCTCCGGTATGGTTTTTTCTCTGCGAGCCACAGGTTGGACAGAACTTACAAAGTCAAATTGATCAAGCAGAGCCAGTTTCTCATTATTCTCGATTTCCAGGCTAACCGCATTTAAGAATCTCGAGACATGTCGAATCTTGAAACCTGCGCTGCGTAATTGTCTCAGATAGTCAGGTGAAACAGCCAAATCCCCGGATGCAGATAAACTGCCCCGTTCTAAAAGTCGCTTCTCTGCTCTGCTGGTCAGTTGTACCCGGGGCCCCCTTGCATCACTCTTGAAAAATACCCAGTACGGAGTATCTGCCAATATCAGGGCAGAGAGTGATAATAAGCATAATAAGATGCGACTGATGTTCATGTGCTAAAAGTACAAGAAATTTAAGGTTTGAGAGACACTTTTATCCGCCATTACTCCAGTGGTTTTAAACGGGCTGTAAAGTGTCGTAATACAGGAGACTCATATTCAATACCATAGCCTTTGATATTCTCACGGTCATCGTACAGCTCAATAATATTTTCAGCAACATACTGCATCTGGCTGTTTGTATAGACCCGTCTCGGGATAGCTAGTCTGACCAATTCCAGATC
>JAUVKO010000009.1 GCA_030596225.1 Fidelibacterota bacterium | reverse complement strand
ACTAAATTTCTGCATCTTTTCCCGTTTTAGTGCACTTAAAATTTTCACCATAGCTACCGCTATGCTTCTAATTGTGAAGCTTCTAAAACGAAAAAATATTTTGGACTTATAGTGCACCTTTGAAATACAATTGGTATTATAAGTTTCTCTGGGATATTGATCAGTTTTCATCATCCATAATATGCAATTTCTTGCGTTGTCCCGGATATTCAATTCGTTCATGCATACTACCGACGAGCACGGGCAGCATTGCCTCTTTGATCGTTTCTAAATCTCTAAAAGTAAGTGGACAATTATTTAATTCACCACTCTTGATCCGACTCTCAATAATGGCATTCATAAGTGCTTCAATGCGTTGAGGGTTGGGGTTTTTAATTGATCGGGATGCTGCCTCAATTGCCTCAGCCAGCATTAGAATAGCTGTTTCCTTGCTATTAGGTCTCGGACCCGGATAACAGAAATCTGCCTCGTTGATCTCAGAATCTGTTTTATTGGCGCGTTCCAGGGCCTGTTGATAAAAGTACTCTACTCTGGTTTTTCCATGGTGCATGGGAATAAAATCTGTCACAATGGAGGGCAGGTTATATTCATTAGCCAACTTAATTCCATCTTTGACATGACCAACGATGACTGTAGCACTTAAACGTGGAGAGAGTTTTTCGTGTTTGTTCGCTCCACGCAGTTGATTCTCGATAAAGTACTCAGGTTTCTCAGCTTTCCCGATATCATGATAATAAGCTCCAACCCTTGCCAAAAGTGAATTTGCTCCAACTGCTTCAGCAGCAGCAACCGCAAGATTGCCAACATCAATACTATGCTTAAAAGTTCCGGGAGCTTTCATGGCCAATCTGCTTAATAGTTTATTGTTAAAATCCAGCAATTCAAGCAGGGTCAGATTGGTTGTAATTTTAAAAACCCTTTCAATTAAAACTAAAAATCCATAAGAGAGCAGCGGCGACAGGAAGCCATTGGCAACAGCGAAGATCATGTGCTGCATAACGGAATCCCAAGAGCTGAATTTGATCATTTCAAAAACTGCAATAACCACTACATATCCGGACGTAACCGCCAGAATACTCCAGAGGATCTGTGATCGGGAACGCAGCCTCCGCACAGTATAGATCGCTAAGGAAGAGACAAACAAATTTGCAACGATGAATGGAATATTATTACTTAATATAATCCCGGTAAGGATAGTTAAAGTCACCATGATGATAAAGGCGATTCGGCCATCGAAGACGACAGTGAAGATCATAGCAGCGATACTCATGGGAACAAAAAATTCGGACCAACCTAGTTTGTATACAATGACATGAGCCAAAGCTAAATGCATGATAAAGATGATTCCCACCAGAGTCATGAGCTTGATGTCATTGTAGATTTGACTACGATAGGTCTGTAAATATGCAAAGAAGAAAAAGATAAGGAAAGATGAGAGTAGTATTTTTCCCATAAAGGTCACGAGGCGATTTGCTGCAGATTGACCATAACCTTTTCGGATATATTCCTTTTCCAAAGAATCCAGTTTTTGCTTAATCTGAGGTGTAACTCTAGTATTGGCATCAACAATACGTTCGTTCTTAAAAACCTTACCAACGCTGATCGGAACCAGATTCCTGGCCTCAGCTTTCCTGTTTTCAGATAGTTCTGATGAATATTTTAGATTAGGAACCATGACGGCAGATGCCAGATCTTTAGCCAGCTGGAGTAATCTTGGGTCTCTATCAATATAGTTTGATGTCAATACCTTTTGGACACTCTCCCAGGCATCTAGCATATTTCTAAAGTCATCGGGATTGCGATTGGATTCTTTGCCACGCATGATCATAACTATTCGAGTGTAGCTATCCCCTGGTGGCAAATCACCAATAATTCCCAGCATGTACTGGGGTAAGAGAGCCTGTTTTACTGAATTTACCAATTGGCGGGTCGAAGGTCCTTTTTCAAGAAAATAGTCCCAGCGGGGGGTCCCAAGATCTCTAAGTCCCTGATTCTGTAGCTCAAGTTTAATATTCAACACATGCAGTGAGTCTTCCTGAAGCTGATATCTCATTGAATCCGCTGCTACGCTGTCAGAAATTGTACTCCAGTAAGTACGCTTTATGGCCAAATCCTTCGTGGCCTGATACCAGAGAGCTAATTGTCCTCTGATCTGGTCCAAACTTGTATTAACATGATCCCGACTAGTATTATCCCAGATAAAAACGGGTTGGATCATATCCTCTCGAGTTTGTCTATCCTGTTCCAAAGCTTCTTCAGTTTTAAGAATATCATAATCGAAAGGTGCAATGATGGTCTCAGTTGTGATCTGATCCACATTATAGTCAAACTGGAACATCTTTCCTCTTGGGAAAAAGAGGGCAGTTACCACCAGAAGCACCACAATTAATGTGATCTGACTTATTCTAAGCCAAAGGTGATATTTTTTCTCGTCACTAACGACCTTTTTGGATTGAGGTAGCATATCGTAATTATAATCCTTTTATAAGCTGCTTCAAAATAACAAGTTTCTGAACTTCTGAAGTACCTTCACCAATCGTCAGAACCTTAGCATCACGAAAAAAACGTTCTACTGAAAATTCTTTGATATATCCATATCCGCCGTGGACCTGAACAGCAAAATTGGTTGTCTGAACAGCGATTTCTGAGGCCTTCAATTTTGCAATAGCGGCTGCCTTGACCACGTCCTCACCTTGATCTTTGAGGTAGCTGGCATAATAAACCAGGTGCTTTGCTGCTTCTATTTCTGTTGCAAGTTCTGCCAGTTGCAAGCCTACACCTTGAAAGCGATGAATTTTCTTGCCAAACGCTTCACGTTCATCAGCGTATTTCAGCGCGGCACTCAGCGCCCCTTCAGCTAAACCCAGTGATAATGCAGCCACACTGATACGCCCTCCCACTAAAGCAGCCATCATTTGTTTGAAGCCCACATCCAGTGTTCCAAGAAGCGCGTCACCTGGAACCCGCATATTCTCAAATGTTAAAGCTCGAGTATCTGACCCATGCCAACCCATCTTTTTCTCCGGTGGTCCAATTATGAATCCAGGTGTCTTTGGATCAACCATGAATACCGATATGCCTCCGGGACGTTTTGCTGAGGGATCTGTTATTGCAGTTAAATTGCATACTCCTGAATAACCTGCATTAGTAATAAAATTCTTGGATCCATTAATGACCCAATCATTGCCATCTCGAACAGCAGTTGTTTTGGTACCACCAGCATCAGAACCAGCTTCCGGTTCAGTTAGGCCAAAACAAGCCAGATATTCACCTGCTATAAGATTACGCATGTGCGCGTTCTTTTGCTGCTCTGTACCAAAAAGGAATATGGGGTACGTACCTAGCGAAATATGGGCAGCTACAGTAATGGCAACTGAGGAATCAACCTTGGCTAATTCTTCGATAACAAGAGTATAGGCCAGGGTATCCATTCCGGCGCCACCATATTCTTCAGGAAAGGGAATACCTAAAAGTCCCAATTCGGCCATTTTGGGAATTAATTCAATTGGGAACCGTTCCTCTTTGTCCATTTTCTCAGCAATGGGTGCCACTTCGTTGGCAGCAAAGTCACGTACCATATCCTGAAGCATGTAATGCTCTTCCTGAAAATATTGTTTCACTTCAGCAACCTTGTCATCTTAAGCTCGTGTCAGTTTACCACTTTATCACTGAAGCGCCCCAGGTGAAACCAGCACCAAAGGAAGCTACCACAATGTAATCACCCCGTTGAATTTTGCCTTCTGTCATGGCTTCGTATATGGCAAGGGGAATGGATGCGGAAGTCGTATTGCCATATTTATGAATGTTCGAGTAGACAACTTTGTACATCTCCAAGTCCAACCTCTTGGCAACAGCCTCCGTGATACGCAGGTTTGCCTGATGCGGTATCACAAGTTTGACCTTATCCTTTTCAACTCCGGCAGCCTCCAGAGCCTCCCGGATCACCTGCGGAAATTTGATGATTGCATGTTTAAACACATTGCGACCGTTCATAACGACTCTCCCATAACCTTTATCCAAGAGTTCATGAGTTAGAAAAGGATTATCCAAAGTGGAAGGAGTCCTCAGCATAAGATCCTCAGCATAACGTCCATCCGAATGGGTTATAACAGAAAGCAAACCCCGATCTTCATTGGTAGCTTTCAACACGACCGCAGCAGCGCCATCCCCAAACAATACCGCAGTATCTCTTCCTGCGGTAGAGAAATCCATCGCTACTGATTGGACTTCTGAGGTTATGAGAAGAATATTCTCATAAGCCCCTGATTCAATAAAAGCCTTTGCAATGGACAAACCATATAAAAACCCTGAGCAAGCCATGCGAATATCAACTGCCGGTGTACCAGGTATGCCTAAGCGTTTTGTCATTATAGGCCCCCCGCCTGGGAAGAAATAATCATTGGCCATAGTAGAAAATATGATGTGGTCCACATCTTCAGCAGTCATACCGGCTTTTTCAAGGGCCTCCTCTGTGGCTTTCAATGCCAGGTCAGTCGTACCTTCTCCATCGACATGATGTCGCTCTTGAATCCCCGAACGCTCCTGAATCCATTGATCAGAAGTATCCATCATCCCTTCCAGGTCTTTATTGGTTACAACTTTAGGCGGAACATACATTCCAATAGCATCAATATAGGCTTTTCTCATTTTCCACTCCCCTAATTCATTAATCTAATATCTTTAAGTTCTAATTGAATGGTTTTCCGCCCCTGCCACTCGTTTTCAGATAGGACATAGGCCATTTCTAAAGATCGATCAGCGTATAATAATTCAAGTTTATCTGCCATTCCAAAACCGATTGCATCTAAGATAGTCTGACCCTGACGAACTTTGAACTTCAAATGGTTTTTACCTACGATGCGGGGTCTTGGATACCCAATCACTTCAAGGTTCTGACTGGCAAATAAGGGCCGCATATTACCTGGTCCGTATGGTGCTAAACGACGTAAGGTTTCTATCAATTGTGTATTGATCGATCCGAAATCGATCACTGCTTCGATCTTAAGCCGCGGACTCATCATTTCTTCAGTGATCTGGGCCATTGCCACCTCCTGAAAGCGATGTTCAAAAGCTTCCAGATTACCAGGATCGATGGTCATCCCGGCAGCCATAGTATGCCCTCCGAAACTCACCAATAGATCCGCACATTCAGAAAAAGCAGCATGGAGATCAAACCCTGAAATACTGCGAGCGGAAGCTTTCCCAATTCCATCATTCACAGCAATGATCACTGTAGGTACATAATATCTTTCTTTCAGCTTGGATGCTACAATACCAATGACACCATGGTGCCAATTTTCCTGATAGAGTACCAGAGAACGTTTTGATCGAGGGTCATATTTCGAGTTGGCGAGAAGAACTGCTTCATCAAAGATCTTAGCTTCCACGGTTTTGCGAACTTCATTCTCTGAATTGAGTACTGCAGACAACTCGCGTGCCTCTGCCTGAGTGCTAGCTGTCATCAAACGAACCGCTCGCATTGCTTCTCCCAAACGCCCAACAGCATTGATCCGGGGACCTAAACCGAACAACACATCAGAAACGGTGACTTCATCCCGTGTGATGCCTGCTACTTTTTTCAAAGCTTTAATTCCGGGACGTGTCCCCTGCCCAATCAGTTTAAGGCCTTCTCCCAGGATGATGCGATTCTCCCCGGTCACCTGAACGATATCCGCAGCTGTTCCAATAGCTGCCAAATCCATAAACTGCAGCGCTTGTTGAGATGGAAGATCACGAGCCTTACTAATGGCCTGTATAAGCTTGAATGCCACTCCTGCACCACAGAGATTCTTGTTGGGATATTCACAAGCATCCTGTTTAGGGTTAAGTATGGCCACAGCATCAGGCAGCGTTTCAGCTGGAATATGATGATCTGTAATGATCATTTTAATGTTTTTTTGTTGTGCATATTCAGTTTGATCAACAGCTGTAATCCCACAATCACAAGTAATGATCAGCTTAACGCCTATCTTAGCTGCGTAATCGATCCCTTTATACGAAATACCGTACCCTTCTGTTATTCTGTCCGGGATATAAAATTCTGATTTAGCCCCCAGGGATTGGAGGAAAAGATGCAGCAATGAAGCTGCAGTCGTGCCATCAACATCATAATCACCAAAAACCATAATGGGATCATGCCTATCAATACATTCCAGGATCTCAGAGACTGCAGTGTCCATATTGAGCATAAGAAAAGGATCTAACAATTGAGATACAGATGGATTAAAGAATTCTTGAGCTGCATTCAGGGTCTTCAGTTCCCGACGCCAAAGCATCCCAGCCACAACAGGTGATACACCCAAAGATGCTGACAGGGAATCAATCTCCGCTTGAGGACTATCTTGTATGATCCAAATTTTTTCCATAATTAACAGGTCTGTAGTATACACTTCTTCTTGGTTTAATTCATGATAAAAACAAAGAATTCGTGGTTTTAGATTTCTTTGTTGTTGAAAAGGCTAAATCAATCTCACTGCTATTAAGATGGGTGGATCTGTAAGCCGGATTCTGTCTTATCCTCAATGAGGATGAGGCAGCCATTGATCTGGATCCCGATTTGCATCGGGATACAAGCTTTCTACCCGAAGAGTATCATATAAAATGAATTGGCGGACGACCAAGCTCTTCTGCTTGAAATTGCTCCGGTTGGGGTTTACCCACATGATCAGTTGCCTGACCACCGCGTGAGCTCTTACCTCACGATTTCACCCTTACCTACCTACGCTAAAGCTTTGGCAGGCAGGCCCATAAATTCATAGGCCTGCCAACCGAAGCCTTTATTCTCCCATAGGAAAATAAAGCGTAGGTTGGCGGTATCTTTTCTGTGGCACTTTCCATCCTTTCGCTAGCGAAAGGTCCCATGCTCCAAACATGGGCAACCTGTCCTGCGGAGTCCGGACTTTCCTCCCGGCTATTGCCAGGTGACTGCCCGATCCACCCATATTAAAAAGCGACTGAAAAGTAATGTATTTATATCGGTCTAAAAGAAAAATGACCCGTAAAAACGGATCATTTTTATATTTAAAAGTCCCCTTAAGAGACGCTAAAGAATGGAGCTAATCTTCATCCTTGGGTATATACACCAAAATACGACCACAGTTCTCACACTCAATAAATGTATCCATTTGCTGAATTTCATATACAACCTGGGGGGAAAGCTGCTTATGGCATCCAATACAGGCAGAGCGATCAATGGCAACAACGGCCCGACGACGAGCTTTAAGAATGCGTTCGTATTTACGCAGGTATCGCTGACTAATATTCTTTACTAATTTTGATCGCTGAGTTTCCAGTTCTATCTGATTTGCATCTGTGAGATCAGATTTTTCTTTCAATTCATCTCGATTGGCTTCCAACTGTTCAATAAAAGCAGTGCTCTGTTCCTCTGAAGAGGCTGCAGTACTTTCAAGTTCCTCGATCTCAGTCTCCAGAACCAATTGTCTCTCTTCCATTTCGACCATCCCGGATTTAACGGTCTCAATCTCATTGGTCAGAGCATCATACTCGCGATTGGTCGTAACAAGGTATAGCTGATCTTGATACTTTTTAACCTTCTCAGCTGCATCCATGAGCGTGCCCTTGATGGTTATCAGCTCTTTTTGATTCTCATCCAAAGAAGAACGAGTATCTTCCAGCTCAGATTTTACTATTGCAGCCTGGGACTCTAATTTTTCCACCTGTTCAGGAAGACTTCCTTTTTTCTCTTCGATTTCGAAAAGCTGACGATCTATTTCCTGAAGGTTAATTAGAGATTTCAATACATTTTTCATTAACACCTATCTCTCTAGATATATCATACGAAAAGTGCACCATTTGGTGCACTAATTATTTTATTTCGAAGTGGCTCAGGAATTTGCTGTTTGAAGTGGAATGTTTGCTTTATCTCTCGCCTAGTCACGTCTTGCAATATACATAGCATCATATCCACAGCAAGCGAGGATATGCGGTAGTTGCTATTTATTTTTAACAAACAATCTTTTAAAAAAGACCTGTAATAATTCTATTATTTTTGTTCAAGCCTTCTTCAAGCGTTAATAGAATACGGTGTGAAAATAATTAACCGATAAGGATTCGTTTCGCCAGCCACGCCTGAAGCTCAGCAATAGGAACACGGATTTGATCCATGGTATCCCGATCACGGACAGTCACTGTCTTATCTTCAAGGGTATCAAAATCAACTGTGACACAATAGGGTGTGCCAGCCTCGTCCATACGACGATAGCGACGACCTATAGCACCTTTTTCATCATAAAATACATTAAAATGACTCCTCAACTCATCTTTTATGTCTGAAGCCAATTCTTTAAGGCCACCTTTTTTTACCAGGGGAAGAATGGCAACTTTGATGGGAGCTACGCGTGGATGAAAATGCATAACTGTTCTCACTGAGCCATCTTCCAGCGTTTCTTCTTCATAAGCTTCACACATGACTGCCAAGGTGGTTCGGTCACAACCAGCTGATGTTTCAATGATAAACGGCGTATATCGCTGGTTGGTTTGGGGATCCAGATAACTCATCCGCTTACCGGAGAATTCCTCATGCTGACGTAAATCAAAATCAGCGCGGTTGTGGATTCCTTCCAACTCACTCCACCCAATGGGAAATTTATATTCAATATCAAATGCATCTCTGGCATAATGAGCTAATTCATCAGGTCCATGTTCCTCAAATCTCAGATTATCCCGACTGATACCGATGGTACTATAGAAAGCTATACGACGTTCCTTCCAAGTCTCGAACCACTGATCAGACTCTTCAGGTTTGACGAAGAATTGCATTTCCATTTGCTCGAACTCTCGTGTTCGGAAAATAAAGTTCCCGGGTGTAATCTCATTTCTGAATGCTTTCCCGATCTGGGCAATTCCAAATGGAATTTGTTGCCGTGAAGTATCAACTACATTCGGAAAGTTCACAAATATACCTTGAGCTGTTTCCGGTCTTAAGTATATGTCTGAAGCAGTATCTTCAACCGCACCCATTTGAGTTTTAAACATAAGATTGAACTGCCGGGCTTCGGTGAGTTCACCTCCACATTCAGGACACACGCGTGAATTCAAGATCTCCTCTGGAAGTGTATCCTCCCGGAAACGAGTCTTGCATGCTTTGCAATCCACCAGTGGATCTGTAAATCCACCAACATGACCACTGGCCTCCCACACTTTAGGATGCATAAGAATGGCAGCATCCAAACCCACAATATTATCATATTCGCGGGTCATGGCATTCCACCATATCTGTTTGATATTGCGTTTCAGTTCAACTCCCAAAGGACCGTAATCATAGCAGGCATTGATACCACCATATATCTCGCTTGATTGAAAAACAAAGCCTCGGCGTTTTGCCAGGGATACTAGTTTGTCAAAACTTTCTAAACGTGCCATTTATTTCTCTCAATCTTAATATTTATGAGGTTTCGTTTTCATTCACACTTTCTTCGTGCTTGCACTTGGGACACAAAGCGTAATCGCCCTTTTTCTTAGTCGATTTCACCACCATATATGGATTACCACAAGCTGGACATTTATGCGCAATTGGCAGATCCCAACTTACAAAATCGCAATCAGGATATTTTGTGCACCCATAAAACATTCGACCACGTTTGGAGCGTCTTGGGGAAATATCCCCCTTACAATCCGGCTTGGGACAGGGCATCAGAATAGTGAATGGCTTGGTGAATTTACATTTAGGAAAGGCTGAACAGGCGTAAAATTTGCCGTAACGCCCATCTCTGAGGATGAGTGGAGAATTACACTTGTCACAGGTTCCATAGTCTTTAGCCTCTTCCTCATCATCACCCTCCCCTGGTGCAGGTGCATTCAATGGGCGAGCATTGCGGCAGGCTGGGAAACCGGAACAAGCCAGAAACTGGCCGTTCTTACTCCATTTAACGAGCATGGGTTTCCCGCATTTCTCGCAGACCTCATCACTTTTCTGTTGAAGTGATTTTTTAATCTCACTATACGACTTGGAGGATTCTGCCAGCCATTTTTCCAAATGTGACCAGAAATCCTGCATAATTTCAAGATAGCTTAGGCTACCCTCTTCCACCTTGTCTAGCTGGTTCTCCATTTCACGTGTGAATGTTTTATTTACCAGTTCAGAAAAATGCTCAACGAGTAATTTATTGGTTACCTTTCCAATATCTGTAGGATACAATTTTCGCTTTTCAGAACGTACGTAATTTCGAGTCTGGACCACTGAAATGATATTTGCGTAAGTGGAAGGGCGACCGATTCCTTCTTTATCAAGAATCTTAACCAGACTACTCTCAGTATATGGTGCCGGTGGTTTAGTGAAATGCTGATCTGCATCGACTTTCAATAATTGGAGGGTCTCATTCTCCTGGAGATCGGCAGGTAAGTGACTTTCCTTCTCTTCTGCATTTTCAAAATACACTTTACGGTAACCATCAAATACGAGATCAGATCCTGAAGCCCGCAGATCAAATCGTCCACCTGCATTTATCTCAACAGTGGACTGATCAAAAACAGCTACAGACATTTGCGAAGCAACAAAACGTCTCCAGATCAAATCATAGAGTTTTGCCTGAGGTCCAGTGAGAGATGCTTTTGCTATATCAGGGGTCAAAGCCGGATTAGCAGGCCTGATAGCCTCATGAGCATCCTGAATCTTCCCTTTGGATTTTCCAAACTGACGCCCCTTGGCAGGTAAATATTTTGAGCCATAGGTTGATTGGATTTGAGTTCTGGCAATCGAGATGGCAGAACCTGCCACCCGAAATGAATCCGTACGCATATAAGTGATCAGTCCTGTAGTCTCGCCATTTTTCAAGGTGACCCCCTCGTAAAGTTGTTGAGCAAGGGTCATTGTGCGCTTGGTAGTATATCCTAATTTTTGAAAAGCGGCTTGCTGTAAGGTAGATGTGGTAAATGGAGCTCTTGGGTTGCGACGCACCCGTTTTTTTACAACAGATGAAACAGTGTATTTTTCCTCTTTTAACTCATGTCTCAACGCTTTCGCCGTCGCCTCATTTCCGATCTCAACTTTTTTTCCATCCACTTTCAGTAATTCAGCCTCAAAAGCTTGTTTTCGATCGGTCTCAACCTCGGTTTTGATAGTCCAATATTCCTGAGGTTTAAATTTATCGATCTCAGCTTGCCTCTCACAGATAAGACGGAGAGCAACTGATTGAACACGACCGGCACTTAGACCGGAATACAAGACCCTCCAGAGAAAAGGACTGACTTTGAAACCTACCAAACGATCGATAATACGTCTCGCTTGTTGAGCATTCACCAGATTCATATCAAGGTCAGTGGCTTTGCGCATACCTTCCAAAACACCATCTTTGGTAATCTCATAAAACATGACCCTATGAATGGGTTTATTCAGATTCTTTAAAAGGCGAGTTACATGCCAACCAATTGCTTCACCTTCACGGTCAGGGTCAGTAGCTACAAAGACTTGTGTCGCTTTTCTGGCTGCCTCTCTAAGGGCATCGACATTTTTTTTCTTACCAGGAATAGTCACATAAAGCGGCTTGAAATTATCCTTAAGATCCACTCCCAATTTGGTTCTAGGCAGATCGCGGATATGACCTACTGTGGAGAGAACTTTGTATTCATCCCCTAAATATTTGCGTATTGTACCGGCTTTGGAGGGTGATTCGACGATGACGAGGTTTTGAGACATTGGCTTCCCTTAGGCTTCAAATAATTTAAGTCGCTGATAATATTCCGCCACTTGAGGAAAAGCAATACCTTGTATCGCTGCTTTTCAGCATATATTATTTGTAACGATTTTCAACATCGCAGTATCCAAGGAGGGTATGATCACGATGAACACCATACCAGGAAACCCAGAGCAATGAGTGCCTTTATCCCTATACTGAAGCACGCTCTCAGCATTAGCTTTTTTGTCTTTGTCATGATGCTGCTCGTGGAATACCTGAATGTTATATCCAAGGGAAAATGGGAGTCCTACTTTTGTCGTCAACGAGGATGGATGCAGTACGTTTGGGCTGCCAGCCTGGGTGTTCTACCCGGATGCCTGGGTGCCTTTGCTGCCGTAACCCTCTACAGCCACCGGATGTTCTCTCTGGGAGCAATCGTTGCTACAATGATTGCCACCAGCGGTGATGAAGCATTTGTCATGTTTGCCATGTTTCCCGGTAAAGCCTTCCTTATCTCAATTATTCTGTTTGGTGTCGCGTTGATCTCAGGCTGGTTGGTGGATCGTATCTTTAAAACAGGACTAGAACACGATCAAGTGAATCGATGTAAAAAAATGGTCATCCATGATTCAGAGGCAATATCACTGCTACCAACCTGGCAGGCATTCCGATCTTCCTGGTCTGAAAAAAGCCGCATCGCTCTTATCATGGGTTTGCTTATATTTATCCTCCTCCTTGTTACAGGAACTTTGGGACCTCAGGTTTGGGATTGGAAACGCATTACCTTTATGATCGTTGGTTTCATTGGAATTTGGATCGTCGGCAGCAGTTCAAAACATTTTATCCATGATCATCTCTGGAAACATGTAACTAAAGAGCACTTACCCACCCTTTTTGCCTGGACATTTGCAGCCCTTTCAGTCATCCACTTCACCAATGAATACCTGGATCTTGGGCAATTGATTAGGGAGAGCCAAATACAGATTACCCTGCTTTCGGCTGTGGTAGGAATTATCCCCTCCTCCGGACCACACTTGCTTTTTGTGACGCTCTTCTCCAAGGATCTGATACCGCTGGGTACCTTGGTTGTGAGTTCAATCGTTCAGGATGGACATGGGATGTTGCCCCTACTTGCTTTCAGCAGAGGAGCATTTTTGAAAGTAAAAGGAATTAATTTGCTAATCGGTGTATTGGTGGGAATGATCTGGATAGCGTTCGCTAGCTAATTTCTGATCTTACATTTTTTTTAGCTAATCCATCTATGCTGACCTAACATGGACAGCTTATACCAATTGCACCTCAAATTTGCACTAAATTTCTGCATCTTTTCCCGTTTTAGTGGACTTATAATGCACCTTTGAAATACAATTGGTATTAGTCGGAATAGCCTTGCGGATTTTGTGATTGCCAGCGCCAGGCATCTTCACACATTTCATCAATACCCCTTACTGCTTTCCAGCCTAAAACTTCTGCGGCCTTATGTGTATCAGCATAGCATTGAGCTATATCACCCGTACGCCGATTCACAATCTCATAAGCAACTGATCTTCCAGAGGCTTTCTCAAATGCCGTAAGCAAATCCAAAACACTGTACCCGCTTCCAGTTCCAAGATTAACTGTAAGCAGACCAGGACTCTGGGCTAAATACTTGAGGGCTTTCAGGTGACCTTGTGCCAAATCCACCACATGGATATAATCACGAATTCCGGTCCCATCCGGTGTCTCATAATCATTTCCAAAAATTGCGAGCTGCTCCAATTTACCTACAGCAACTTGAGAGATATAGGGCATAAGATTATTGGGGATTCCATTGGGGTCTTCGCCAATGCGACCACTCTTATGAGCACCAACTGGATTGAAATAGCGCAACAGGGCAATATCCCATTCAGCATCGGAAACCGACAGGTCCCTTAATATCTCCTCAATAATCAGCTTGGAACGTCCGTAAGGATTGGTGGCCGAGGTAGGGAAATCTTCAGTGATAGGAACTGAAGCGGGCTCGCCGTATACCGTTGCAGAAGATGAGAAAACCAAACGTTTTACATTATGAGCCTTCATTACCTCCAGAAGGTTCAAGGTGCCAGTCAGATTATTCTGATAGTAACTAAGTGGAATAACTACTGATTCGCCAACTGCCTTTAAACCGGCAAAGTGAATTACTGCATCAACGTTATGCTCTTCGAAAACGCGGTCAAGCGTAGGCTTATCCGTTATATCCACTTCATGAAAGCTGACAGCTTTTCCGGTCAACTCTTCAACGCGTTTTATAGATTCCTGACTACTATTGCAAAGATTATCAACAATGATAACCTGATCGCCATTTTCAAGCAATTCGAGACTTGTATGACTTCCGATATAGCCGGCACCACCGGTGACTAGAATATTTGACATAAGATTTCTTTCTTAGATATATTCAACATGGATAATATACCAACCCTCAACTTGGATAAAAGTTTCAACGGTAAGCTGAAATACCTGTAATACTTTCGCCCACCACTAAAGTATGCATCTCGTGGGTTCCTTCATAGGTCAGGACCGATTCAAGATTTGCTGCATGTCTCATGGCAACATATTCATCGGTTATTCCGCTGGCGCCAAGCACTGTTCGAGCTGTTCTGGCGATCTCAATAGCCATTCGCACGTTGTTCATTTTAGAAAGGCTGACTTGTTTATGACTCATGACCTCACGATCTTTTAAGCGACCCAACTGCAATGTCATAAACTGAGCCTTGGTAATTTCATTAAGCATCTCGGCCAGCTTTTGCTGGGTCAATTGGTAGGCAGCAATGGGTTTGTCAAATTGGGTTCGGGTCTTGGCATATTCAACTGCCTCTTCATAGCAATCGATGGCAGCACCCAAAACGCCCCAATTGATACCATAACGAGCCTGGGTTAAACAGCTCAAGGGGGCTTGCAAACCATTGGCATCAGGTAGTCTGTTTTCAAGGGGGATTCTGCAATTATTCAGGATGATCTCACCGGTAATAGAAGCACGCAAAGACAGTTTGCCTTTGATCTCCGGGGTTTCAAACCCCCCAGCCCCACGTTCCACTAAAAAACCTCTAATTTCTCCAGTTTCATCCTTAGCCCAGATAACGGCAATATCGGCAACAGGAGAATTGGTGATCCACATTTTAGTTCCGTTAAGGATGTAGCTGTCACTTCCCTGTTTTACGCGGGTAAGCATACCACCCGGGTTAGAGCCAAAATCCGGTTCGGTCAAACCAAAACAACCAACTTTCTCACCAGAGGCCAGAATAGGAAGCCATTTCTCCTTCTGCTCAGTGGAGCCGTATTTCCAAATAGGCCACATGACCAAGGCACCCTGAACTGACGCAAAACTACGTAGTCCCGAGTCACCGCGTTCCAATTCCTGCATCATGAGCCCATAGGCTACATTATTCAAACCGGCAGTCCCATATTTTTCAGGCAGCGTAGAGCCAAAGAAGCCCATCTCACCCATTACTGATTGCAACTCCATGGGAAATGTCCCGGCTCGGTAATGTTTAGCAATAAGCGGACGAAACTGATCCTGAACCCATTCGTGGGTCATATTTTGAACAGCAACTTCTTCTTCACTGAGTAAACTTGAAAGATCAAAATAATCCGGTCCAACTATTCTTACAGACATGTATAGATGTTCTCCATTTTCGGCTTCAAAGGTAAACGCTGGACAAATGAGAGAAACAAAAAATACAGGCGCCTGTTTGTCATATATCGTTTCTTTCACCTTGGTTATCGCATATTATTAGGCTATGAAAAATGATCTCATATTTCAGCTTACTAATGTCTCCTTGGAAGTGAATAACCTTAGCATCCTTAGGGAAATAAACTTCAAAGTATACAAAGGTGAATTCCTAGCCCTGATTGGGGCTTCCGGAGCAGGAAAAAGTTCCCTTCTCAGAATGTTTAATGCGTTGAGCAGTCCGACAAAAGGGCAAATCACCTTTCGTAATCAGGACATTGATACTGATATTCAGAGCTTACGAATGAATGTCGGGATTCTTTTTCAAAACCCAGTGGTCTTTGCCGGAAGTGTAAAAGAAAATCTATTGGCAGCCGGACGCTGGAAGCAAAATATTGCCCAGACTCTGGACCATGAACTTATTCACTCTCTGGAACAGGTTGGTTTAAACAATATTGAATTGAAACAAAATGCCAAAGACCTGTCCGGTGGCGAGCAACAACGCCTGGCTTTGGCACGCACCCTGATAAATCATCCTCAAGTCCTACTCCTTGATGAGCCCACATCTAATTTGGACCCCAAGCTGGCACGTTCTATCATGGATCTGATAAATAAGCTTAGGCTTGAATTACAGTTAACTGTAATCGCAGTCTCCCACGATCACTTACTTATGAGACGATATGCAGAACGGGTCATTCTCTTATCTCAGGGACTAATCGTCGGAGACGGCAGCTTTGAAGTACTTGATCGTGAGCAGGCTCTTGAAAAAGCCGGATTACTGGAAAGTGAGATCACCGATGAAACCTGATTTTTATGTGTTATCATGGAATGATCTACTTGTATCGTTAGTATTCATTGCCTTCTCCATCTTCCTGATCAAAAAGTGGAAACTGGGGCTGGAACAGACCTTACTCATTGGCACCCTGCGAACCTTTGTTCAATTAACCCTGATGGGTTATGTGCTCACCTGGTTCTTTGACCAGCAACACTGGGCTTTCATGCTCACTTTGCTGATTATCATGATCATCATTGCCAGCTATGAAGGAACGCGTCGGCAGAAGAATGAGATTCCTCATTTTTTCTCTGCCATGCTGGTTGCTCTGCTTGGATCAGCTATACTTATTTTGGGAACGATCCTGCTATTCATTCTTGATGTCGAGCCCTGGCATTCGCCCTATGCGGCAATTCCTATTGGAGGAATGATCATTGGGAATGGTTTAAACTCAACCTCACTAACCGCAAATCGTTTTATCGGTGAGTTAAGGCATCGTGAGCAGGAAATTGAGACCTTGCTTGCCTTAGGAGCTACTCCCAAGCTGGCAGTTTATGATGCAATGAAGGCATCTATCCATGCAGCACTCATACCCAATATCAATGCCATGATGACGGTGGGTCTGGTCCAACTACCAGGAGTTATGACAGGTCAGATCCTGGCTGGGATCGATCCTATCATCGCTGTACGCTACCAGATCATGATCATGTATATGTGGTTTACAACAGCAACAATGGCCAACATGATCATGTTAGCCATTGTATATCGTCAGTTTTTTACTTCAAAAATGCAGCTCAGGCGTGAACTGCTGAGGGATAACGCTTAGATCAAGCCTTCTGCGGTGAGAAATTTGTCAGCTTCATCTACATGATTCTTGAAATCCTCCCAAAGTGCCGGTGCAACAGTGATACCTTTTTGGGTTGGACGCCATTCATCTTCATCTGCCAGGTAATGAATCCGAAAATCCACATAGGTTCGTCCTTTAAATTCTTTTACCTGAATAATGATCTTTTCAGTTTCACTTCGTTCAACTTCTCCAATGATCTTTTCCATTTAACTATCCTTTATTATTTATATATCACTTAAACTGATCTTGTAATTTTTTCCTCTCGCAGAGTCCGCTAAGAACGCATAGATGCAGAGTATTTTCCAAACTTCTAGCTTTATTACGTCTTACAATCAACTCTTTTAAATAATTTGAGCCTGCTCAGATTCCTAATACCGAATTTCAAAAGTTTGAAAATCTCCGCTATATCTTTGTGGCTGCTCCTCCAGTCCCTTGACAGACGACCAGCGATTGCCCGTTTTCACTTGTTTAATGAACTCCACCAACAGCCCTTGGGATCCTTCAGCGACTCCACTTACACTGCCATCTGAGTTATTTCTGACCCATCCTGTGAGTCCCAACTGCTGACCAACTTTCTGTACGAAAGCTCTAAAGCCTACGCCCTGAACTCTTCCTGTAACCCGAAATTCTAGACCAGTTTCCATTTACTTTTTCTTAATGGCTTCTTCAGGAAGAACCGATGGACAATACTCTGCGAGAACGCATTCATGACACTGGGGTCGTCGGGCGACACAAACAGCACGGCCATGGTCAATGATCAGATGAGTGAACATAACCCAGTGCTCCCTGTCAATGATCTTCTGCAACTCAAGTTCTATTTTTACTGCGTCTTTCTCATCGGTCATTCGGAGTAAATTTGAGATGCGAATCACATGTGTATCCACAACCAGACCGGGAATTTGAAATGCGGTGCTGAGAACGACATTTGCAGTCTTGCGACCAACACCCGGAAGTTTAACCAGGGCATCCAGATCAGCAGGAACCTCTCCTCCATGCTCTTCCAGCAGAGTGATGGCACAAGCGCTCATATTTCTTGATTTACTATTGAAAAATCCAGTGGATCGGACGAGTTCAGCCAGATGTTCCACCGAAGCTCCTGCCATAACAGCTGCCGTCGGATAGAATTTAAAAAGTTCAGGGGTCACTTTGTTAACACGCTCATCAGTACACTGAGCAGACAACATTGTAGAAATGAGTAATTGGAAGGGTGAGCGATGCTCCAAACTACAGTGGGAATTGGGATATGTTTCATATAAACGGTCAAGTATCAACTGCATGCGTACTCGTTTATTATTCAATGATTCTCTCATTGCTGTTTCCGTTCTCTCAAATAAGTATCCATCTCTGCAAAACTCATGGTATTGATCACATCTGCCTTAGTCAGACCACCTTTTCGAGCAATAGTGATTCCATAGGGGATCGATTCCAAACCTTTCAAGCTATGAGCATCAGGATTTATGGAGATCTTTACCCCTTTTTCCTGTGCCAGGGCAAGATACCGCCAATCCAGATCCAGACGTTTAGGAGTGCTATTGATCTCAATGACTTTGTTATTCTCAGCTGCTGCTTCAATAATTACTGGTAAATCAGGCGAATAACCTTCTCTTGCCAGAAGCATACGACCGGTAGGATGCCCTAGAATGGTTGTAAAGGGACTCTGTAATGCCCTGACAATCCGATCTGTCTGTACTGTTGAATCTAAGTGAAAATGGCTATGAATAGACGCGATCACAAAATCAAACCCGGCTAACAGGTCTTCATCGAAATCCAGTCTACCGTCGCTGAGGATGTCTGTTTCAATACCTTTGAAGATATGAAAATCAGGGTATTGTTCATTCAGTTCT